>JAQXOR010000021.1 GCA_029099805.1 Lachnospiraceae bacterium | reverse complement strand
ATCTTCCTCTTCTTCACAGCCGGTCGATTCAACCGGGCCATATACAAGCTCCCTTTCGATAATATCCACTTCTCCGTCATGGTTCAGATCCATCCAATCAAAATCACCAATCATAAAAGTCTCCTCCTTCTAATCTACATTAAGTTCTGCGGCACACTCTTTAGCGTACCGGCACCACAAACAACAGCAACGACATTTCTTATTCTTCATAAATAACAACTTAAGTTTCTTCCTCACAAAATCCCCTCGCATTCCTATCATTACGCCTCCGGGAGCTTACTACTTATCCTATCGTACGACAGCGCATCCACCATCCCGAAAATAGCTGCCATCTCCTCATCATCAAATGCTCTGCTGGTATTTACCGCCATTTTGCTTAAAGCCGGCGTGGTTACTTCTCCAACAAGCTCCAGCACCTGCTCCGGAGTAAACCTAACTCCTGCATCTAACGCCCTTATAAGAAACCCAGATGCGTATTCCTTATCATGTAAAGCAACCTCCAAGGTAATTTCCAGTACCTCTTCCGCTTTGCTAAACTCTTCTAAGTCATCAGCGCAACTTTTCTGTACAATCAGGGACCATTTTTCAAACCCATCATAAAACTCAGGCCAACTGATTTTCCTCATCTTTCTCCCTCCTTTAGAAAGGTTAGCGTAGCTGCTCTCATTTTTCTCCTACTACGCTTGGTTGCCGCGCCCGGCGACGAATCCCTACTACCCAGGAGATGAGCATTTCATTCAGAATCCGCCAAACTATGAACATCATCAAACACACTTGTAACTTCCTAAATCATCTCTTTACAATCAGTTAACGATGGAATCCACTACAGCAATTGATATTCCGCTAAACACTGCCCAAAGAATCAATAAGATTATCCCCGGACAATCAGACGGATCGACTCCAAAGAGCGACAAAAGCAATGTCTCTAATACCAGACCAAGAATCAACCCAATGACTGCAACCAGCGTTGAGCTTCCTCCTCGCGATCCTCCAGAACCGCCCGAGCCTTCGCCTACACAATCCGAAAAGTGCAATCCGTCCCTGCCGCCACAATCGTTACATCTTCCGTCTCCATGTTCGCTCATATAATCAGCCTCCTTGGACAAATTCCTTTGTTTCCTTCTTACAACCTTAATATACATCAAATATAGTCCAATAAACTTCCCTTAACCGCGATGTTTCCAGTTTTTTCGGCCGGTTATGGGCGTTTTTTATGGTTTTTCTGCTATTTTTTGTTTTATGCGCTTCGTCTTGCGTATTTCATACGACGCCTATCAACACTCCCACCCGGAATCGAACCAGGATCCGCCGGTTCGTAGCCGGCTATTCTGTCCATTAAACTATGAGAGTATAGCAGTCCCTACAGAAATCGAACCTGTATTTAAAGATTAGAAGTCTCTTGTTCTGTCCATTAAACTAAGGGACCACATTGCAGGAGCCTTCACTTCTGCTTATGTAATTTCACTGTTTCCTTTCATGCGGAAGCGCTTAACGTCACTTCATCACACTGTTCCACAATCAGGATTTCATCAATTGATACTTTAAATATTGCTGATAACAGCACTAAATTATCTACCATCGGAAGTGCTGCCCCGTGCTGCCACTTGTATATCGCCTGCGGTGTCGCAAAGCCGAATACATCCTGCAGGTCCCTAACAGTAACGCCCGCAGCCTTTCTCAGTCTGTTGATATTCTGGCCCGTCCTTACCATATCAATGGTCGGAATTGCCATGACTTCCTCCTTTCCCGCCGAAACCGGCAGGAAAAGCTATCTCATGTCTTTTCCAAACTTCGCCGGCTCGGACGCCTTAAAATTATAAATCGGTTTTAATACTTCAATTACATCTACGGATTCCCCAATGACATCAATGATGTCACTCAGGGACTTATACGCCATCGGAGCTTCGTCCAATGTATCTTCATTGACAGAAGTGGTATAAATACCCTCCATCTCCTTTTTATACTCCTCAAGCGATAAGGATTTTCTTGCATTTCCAGGGACATTACTCTTCCGGCACCGTGCGGTGCGGAATAGTTCCACTCCGGATTACCCTTACCTACAGCAAGCACGCTTCCATCCCTCATATTAATCGGAATCAGCACTTTTTCTCCCTTGTGGGCCGCAATTGCGCCCTTTCTCAATATCATTTCACCTGTATCGATATAATTATGAATGGTATGAAATGCGTCCTTTGCCGTCAAACCGCATCTTGCAAGAAGAATCTCGGCAATAAGCTCACGATTTCTCTTTGCAAACTGCTGGCAAATCTCAACATCCGCCAAATAGTCCTCAAAATACTCGCCGTACAGATAACACAGATCCTCCGGAATGGAAGTCGGGCCGTTTGCCTTCTTCCAAGCAATCGCCTCAAGAGCTGCCTGGATTTCACTTCTTCTTCCCTGCTCCTTATAGGTACGGATGATTTCATCTCTCTGCTTAAAGTTATCCTCCATCCCGCGGTTTAAATCAACTGCAAGTCTCTGATAGATTTCTGCTACCTGCTTACCGAGATTACGGCTACCGGTATGAATGACAAGATACTTTGTCCCATCCGCAGCCATATCCACCTCAATGAAGTGGTTTCCGCCTCCCAGGGTGCCTAAGCTTCTCTCTAATCTCTTACTGTCCTTCAGTTCCCTGAAACAACGGAGCTGCTCCAAATCGAAACGCTCTTGTCTGCCTTGCCATACATTCATTCCGGACGGAACAAAATGGCATGCTTCATCAAGCTTCTCAAAATCAATCTCGATATTTCCGAGGTTTACCGTGTACATACCGCAACCGATATCCACGCCAACCACATTCGGAACTGCTTTGTCAATGACAGTCATCGTAGTTCCTATGGTGCAGCCTTTACCGGCATGTACGTCTGGCATAATCCGGACCTTGGCTCCTTCCGTAAACTCATAATCGCACATTCTGCGGATTTGCTCGATAGCTTCATCCTCGATTACGATAGCATAACATAATGCTGTATTTACTTTTCCCTTAATCTCTAACATAATGTTTTCTTCCTTTCTCAATGAAAATACATTGGACAGTGCACTCAGAGAGACTTGAACTCTCACGCCTTTACAGGCAACGGAGCTTAAATCCGCTGCGTCTGCCAATTCCGCCATGAGTGCATAACGCAGAGCCAGGGGCACATGATGTCCGGTGGACATCAGTACTGTGCCGACCGGAGTGAAACGAAGATCGAACCCTGATTTCTTCGCTCCGCTTCGGTCGGTGCTAAACAGGCTCCACCGGAGCCTAGCACCCTTTCGGAATGTCGGTTTTCTAGACCGATGCTGTACCAATTGAGCCAACTCTGCATAAAAAATACCGCCTACCCATCATCAAGGTAAGCGGTACGCAAAACATGTTTATTTCGAACTTTGCAGTTACTCCCTGCTGCCGATATCTAAACAATTTCCTCGTTTCTGCTTATCTATAGATGAGTGCATGAAACCAAAGCCCAACTCAGATTTTTCGAGATGTGCTAACAAACTACTTTCACTATAGAGGCAATATAAACGATTCATTGTAGTCATGTCTTTTTCCTTTCCGGGAACATTTTCGTTCCGCTTTCTTTTTGATTACATCGACATCATAACATAGATTCTTTAGTTTGTAAATTATACTTGTGGTATAATTTGTAAACTTGCATCGGTGTCACTTTAACGCAATGATAACCGCTATCCGAATATATTCTCCTCAAAACACTTCATCAAATCTTCATCTTCTAAAGCAAACAAATCCTTAGGTCCACACACATTCAAAAGCAACTGCCCCAAACGCAAATCCGGGTACTGCGTCCATACTTTCTCAATTTTAGATACCACTTCCGGTATTCGTCCGCCATCTCGTCCTGTTCCGGAAAGTACCGATGTACACAACATGGTCTTTGCCATATATTCAAGAAATCCTTTTCTCTTATCATCCTCCGCAAGTTTTGCATATTCTAATTGGGCAGGAGATACATGTGCGTGGGCAAACACCGTCAAATAGCGATTCCCGTTATAAATTTTTTTAACCGTCACCTGAAAATCACTATAATCACCCTTTTTAGCAAACTTTCTTATCTGCTCTTCTTCCGCACTGTTATTAGGCTCTTCCACAATACCATATGTATTCGTACCCATTATCCTTACAATGTCTCCTCGCTTGAAACATAAAGGCAAGCCAATACCCCTCCTACAAAACTCCATTCGACCAAGTCCGGCAAACTCACCATGGCCATCCACTTCATATAACCAGACCCGCTCACCACGCGTACCGTCCGGATTATACTCGATTGTTCCAAATACACCAGCCGTATCCCTTGCTATCTCCTTGCAAGCAAACAACTCCTTAGTAATTTTATAACTACCGCCTTCTTTTAATCCCGCCCAATATGCCGAATCATAGTCTAGAAAAATGCCAATATTATAGTAATAATACTCATCCTCATCCCACTTCCATAACTCATAATAGGAATTTCCGTTACTCTCTCGAAATCCCATCAAATATGACTCAATGCGTGAAATACCGTCATTGATTTGTGTTCTTAATTCCTCCTCATCCGTCCCCTGTGCCAACAATTGTAAGGCTTCCATTTTCTCATCAAAACACAACTGCATATTATGAAAAATAAGTGTGGCCATATCTCGATCCGAAAGAATAATTCCATTTTCTATTATGTACTTTCTATAGTCTTCCGATGCTATTGCACTTACTAAAAACTTCTCTTCCACAGTATCGCCTCCTAACTCGCTCCCTTCGGACTTTTCGAAACAACAACCTTCAATCTTTTCGTATGCAACGAATCCATCAATCTATAATTCGCCCTTTCCAAAAACTCTTTCGGGTCGTCCTCCATTCCGATTCCATACACATAGAACTCATTGTAACTTTCGGGAATCTCATCTCTCCACTCATATTTCTCCCCTTCCCAATCCTCTTTTGTTACAATAGTAAAATTTCTACCGCACTGCAAATAGCCGCGCAAATCCCCGAACAGCAAATCTTTTTTCGTCGTCCGCCTAATCTCCCGCGCTTCTTCTGCTAATACAATTTCTAATGCACACCCAAAGAAATAACCTTTTAATGGTATTGTTTTTGGAAATTCTTTAGGCTCACCATAAACATCCAGAGGAAATTCAACATCAATCATTCCAACCCCATAAACATATAACTCATCGTACTTTCCTTCCGGTATATCGGATAACATAGTATAATTGTCGTAATGTCCATCAGCAAAGCATATGGACAAACGGGCCACTCTTGACAGATATCTCCTTAATTCACCAAACTTAATCGCCATGTCTACCTCCCTTTAAACAATTCCTCTGTCTCCTCGACTTCCAATGGGATCCGAATTTGTTTTATTTCTTCCACGTCCTGATGAAATTGCTCACTGAATTCCTGATCTGTTTCTAAACGTTCCAGCAACTCACAAAATTCACTATCAAGACTAAAGCAAGTATCAATAAAATTCTTTACGCCTCTCATATTCTCGTACCTCAATTCTTACCTTCGCACTTATCGGCTTCATGCTTCCGTCATCCATCAGTTCATAGTACTTTTTCTCATCCTCATCATAGGCCAGACATACCAGAACCTTTGTCTTATTCACGCTTCCGTCAATATAATAGTGACTATAGCCGTCAAAATACACTCCTCTATACATCGGATTATGCGCTACATGCGATGCAGCAACATGCCCCGCAATAATATCTTTCGGAAACTTCCCGGTGGTCGGAGGATACTTCCCGGAAAAAATGTAATCCGGTGTTGCTACTGTACAATAATCAATTTCCTCTACCGGAATATCCTCATCCACACCTGCATGCACAAATATTTGAGTCGGTGTTTCGTAGTACAACGGCAGTTCCTCCATCCACCGAAGGAACTCTTTATGCTCTGACTTAATTGTATTTCTTATAAAATCCCATTTTTCTTCCCTTGATGAAATAGTTAACAGTATATCGTATTTTTCTTTGGAAAGAAATGTTTTACTGGTTCCATACCTTCTATCCTCTTCCAACCAGTCATTTCCCAAGTCCACCAAGAAATCCAAAAACCACACTTCATGGTTTCCTTTGATTACAACCACTTGATCTTTCCCGTAGTTATCCTGCAATTCTTTTGCCAGTTTAAGACACCCGAAACTGTCAGTCCCTCTGTCAATAAAATCTCCAAGCAACAGTAACTTATCGCCTTTCTTCAAATAAGGCTCTAATTGCTCTGCCCTTTTACGAAATGCCATTAAATTTCCGTGAATATCCGACATTGCAAATATCATTATTTCTCCTCCAAATATTCTAAACTAATAAATCACCTTTCTTTAACACACGTTCCACTATCGTTCCGCTCCATTCAACAGAACCATCCTCGGGATTCTCATAGAGCATCCATACCCCTGCCGGACCATCCTGCTCCCGCTTAAATCCGACACGTTCCAGCAAACGAAGTGCTGGTTCATTCTCTTGCAATGTGGTAGCTACTATCTTTTCTAACACAACACTCTTTTCATCGATGAACATTCCTGCCCCAAAAAGAAGTTCCATTGCCTTTCGTAAAGC
>JAQXOR010000020.1 GCA_029099805.1 Lachnospiraceae bacterium | reverse complement strand
CGAATTATGAAAGATCTTTATATCTTTCCGGGATAGGAAAACATAATGACAGCCTGATTTCACTTCTGAATATCGCGGAGATTATTGTTGAAAAGGAAAAAGAGGCATAATGCAGGACCAAGGAAGAAGTCATATGACTTCTTCCTTGGTGTGTTTGAATTGGGAGGAAGGTATGGCAAAGCTGGAATTAGACTCAATGGATTCCGTACAGTATGATGTATTAAAAGAAATCGGAAATATCGGTGCCGGAAATGCGACAACGGCATTGGCGACAATGCTTCAGGTAAAGGTTGATATGAAGGTCCCGAAGGTTGCGTTGCTTGACTTTCAGGAGCTGCCTGAAATATTGGGCGGTGCAGAAAATATTATTGTCGGAATTTTACTTACTTTAAGCGGCAATATTGACGGAATGATGATGTTTGTCCTGGAACGCGACGCTGCTCATTCAATGGTAAATATGTTAATGGGACAGGATGTTCCGTTGGATGCTGAGTTTTCGGAGATGGAAGCATCTGCATTACAGGAAATCGGAAATATTATTACGGGGGCTTATTTGTCTTCATTGTCTAATTTGATAAATATGTCAATCAATGCAAGTATTCCGTATATTGCAGTTGATATGGCAGGGGCTATTTTAAGTGTTCCGGCAATTGAATTTGGTAAAATCGGCGATAAAGCGCTTTTAATACAAACAGAATTCGGAGAAAAGGATACACAGGTAAACGGGTTCTTCATTTTAATCCCTACCCTGGACTCTTATAATGCAATATTAACTTCGTTAGGATTATAGGAGGTAGTATGGGAACTATGATTAAGGTCGGTATGGCAGATATGAATTACTGCCATGCTCCCGATGCGATAACTACGTTAGGGCTCGGTTCCTGTGTTGGCGTTGTTTTGTATGATATGAATGCAAAAATTGCCGGACTGGTACATATAATGTTGCCCGATAGTACAAAAATCAGAAATAATGATAATTATGCAAAGTTTGCGGATACCGGAATTGATGAAATGCTTCGCCGTGTCGTACAGGCAGGTGCATCACGCTCTGCAATAAAGGCAAAAATTGCAGGAGGCGCCCAGATGTTTGCTTTCAGTACAGAGAACGATTTGCTGAGAGTAGGCGCAAGAAATGTTGAAGCGGTTAAGGAAAAATTGTCACAGCTTCGTATTCCGATTGTTGCAGAAGACACCGGAAAATCATATGGACGGACGATAGAGTTTTATCCGGAAACAGGAGAATTGCTTGTAAAAGCAGTCGGAAAATCGAACTATAAGATTTAGGAGGCTGTAGAATGGAAGGTAAAAATATTCCGCCTTTTATTACACTGACTGCGGCATTGATTGCATGTGTTTTTTGTATCTTACATCATGCATCCTTGTACACAACGCTTAAGATTGTTTTGCTTGTAATGATTGTTTTTTATTGTATCGGCAGAATTGTGCAAAAGATTCTGTTGAAAATCGATCATGATGCAGAAGAGGCAGCGTTGGAAAGACAACGGATAGAACAGGAGCTGGCTGCAAAGGAGTTAGCAGAGGAGGAATTAAAGAAACAGGCGGAAGGTGTTTCTTCAGAGGAAAATGAGGCAAATGCAGGGATGCAGGAAGAATAGTAAACGAGGACAGGAGAGCCTATGAGTGCAGAGGAAAAGCTAAGATTATGGGAAGAGTACAGCAAAAATAAGACTCCGGAACTGCGCGAAAGAATAATAATTGAATATGCAGGTCTTGTTAAAATCGTAGCGGGAAAGCTTGGCATATATCTGGGCTACAATGTCGAGTATGATGATTTGGTCGGATACGGAACCTTTGGACTGATTGATGCGATTGACAAATATGATTTTGACAAAGGGGTAAAGTTTGAGACTTACGCTTCCTTGCGTATTCGCGGAGCAATATTGGATCAGGTGCGCAGAATGGACTGGCTGCCGCGTACCGTCAGACAGAAGCAGAAGCGTATGGATATGGCATATCAGAAGCTGGAAACAGAAAGCGGACGATTTGCTACCGACGAAGAACTCGCGGCAGAACTGGATATTTCGGTTGAAGAGCTTACACAGTGGCAGGCGCAGACCAAGGCAGCCGGAGTTGTGTCTTTGGACGAATATCTGGAGCAGGGAAGCGAGAATGGAATTGTTGCAACGGCCGGGAGTGAAGAGTATGCTCAGCCCGAGAAACAAATGGAACAAAAGACGATGAAGGAATTGCTGGTGCAGTCACTGGAATCATTAACAGAAAAAGAAAAAAAGGTTGTTTTGCTTTACTATTATGAGGAATTGACGTTAAAGGAGATTAGTGAGGTCTTAGAGGTTTCTGAGTCAAGAATCTCACAGCTTCACACAAAAGCGATTCAGAAATTACGATTAAAATTAGGAAATCAAATTGAGATTTTTTTCTAAGAAAAGGAGCATGAGATGGTACAGGAAAACGGATATTTCCAAATCAGCATAAGAGAAAGCGGAACATGGATTGTTCTTTATCCTGCGAAGGAAACCGGTAAACCGGTACGATTTGAAATGGTAGATGCTTTTTTGACAAAATGGCGGGTCGGATACGATAAAAAGGTAATGTCGGATGCACTTTCAAAGGTTCGGGAGAAGACGGAGTTGCGACTTACTACCGAAAAGATTCATCCGATGGATGAGTCAGCTATCGTTGAGCTTGATGCAAACCATTTGAGCGCCGAAATCACGCTGTTTCCGCCGGCTGAGGGCAGAAGTACCATGTCGCGGGATGAGATTGTTTCGGAGCTGGTCAGGGTCGGTGTGAAGTACGGCCTGATAGAAGAACGTCTGGATGAGCTTATGTCTAAGCGTGTATATTGTACTCCGATTGAACTTGCCAAGGCAACGCCTCCGGTGGAAGGAAAGAATGCAAAGATTACCTATCATTTTAATACCGATTTGACCTTAAAGCCTAAATTATTGGAAGACGGTTCGGTAGATTTTCATACTCTTGATACCATATGTCCGGTTAAGGCCGGAGATTTGCTTGCTGAATTGGAGCCGGCAGTTCAGGGAAGACCCGGAATTGACGTTTGCGGGAAACCGATTCGTCCGATGAAAGTGAATAACCTCATTTTACGTCATGCGAACCGCATACATCTTTCGGAGGATGGTCTGAAAATGTATTCTGAGGTGAGCGGACATGTCAGTCTGGTTGACGACAAGGTTTTCGTTTCGGACACCTACGAAGTTGCGGCTGATGTGGATTCTTCAACAGGAGACGTCGTTTGCGAAGGAAATGTAGAAGTAAAAGGTAATGTGCGTACCGGTTTTAAAATTGATGCAAAGGGCGATGTTATTGTCCACGGTGTAGTAGAAGGTGCAGAGATTTATGCGGGCGGGCAGATAATTCTGATGCGCGGTATTCAGGGAATGTCCCGTGGAAAATTGATTGCAGAGGGAAATATCATTTCTAAATTTATTGAGAGTGCTGAGGTTGTTTCAAGATACGGCTATGTTCATTCCGAGGCTATTATGCATAGTAATGTTTCCGCAAAGACGGATGTGGTGGTCGGAGGAAAGAAAGGATTTATATCCGGAGGAAGCACCAGATGCGGTCAAATGATTGAAGCGAAGACCGTTGGCTCGAATATGGGGACCAACACTCTGCTCGAGGTGGGTGTGGATCCGTCAATCGCAGAGGAGTACAGAAGACTGGAAAAGCAGATTCCGGAGCTTGAGCAGGAAAAAGAAAGTACGGTACAAAATATTGTTCTTCTTGCCAAAAAGCTGAAAAACGGGGAAAAGCTTCCGGTAGAAAAGATTCTTCTATTGAAGAATTCACAAAAGCGTGTTACCGAGATAGAACAGCAGCTGGAAGAAATCGACCGCCGGATGGAGGAATTGCAGGAAGACATGGATATGAAGGGAAACGGTTCTATCCGTGTATCTCAGACGGCATACTCCGGATGCAAAATTACGATATCCGGTGCAGTATATTATGTAAAATCCGAATTATCCCATGCAAGATTTGTGAATGAACGCGGTGATGTAAAGATTGCTGCTTATTAAGAAGAGGTAGAGAAAAGTCCGGTTATTGCAGGACTTTTCTTACTTAAAGAGAAAGGAGAGGCTGTTATGCCGATTACAAGACTGGATATGATATCAATGGCTCCAAAGACACAGGAAGCCGGTGCATATAAACAGCAGGAGGTTCAGCGCCCTGCGACTTTGCAGCATAATATAGCCGGAACGGTACAGCAGCAGGCCAGACAGCACGAAACACAGACGGTTCGTTCCAATAAAACAGAAAACGAAGAACAGAAGTATGATGCAAAGGAACGCGGGAAAGGTGCCTACGGAGGTTCTTCGGGGAAAAAGAAAGAACAGGAAAAAAAGGAAGAGGAACAGCGGATGCGAATGCGCGGAAGTACCTTTGATATTACGGTATAACTGCAGAAAAGAGGAAGATTATGGAACCGATAACTATTTTTTTGATTCTTTTGGGCATTGCTTTCTTGATTGGCAGCTGCTTTTTGCCGAAGGAAAAAAAGAATGAAACGGAATACGATGCGTTAATCAGCCGTCTGACCAAAAGAGAGCTTAGTAAAGAAGAAACAGAACGTCTTAGGCAGACAGTGGACCAGATTATTTCCGAAAAGACAGAAGAAGTGATTATTAAGACCGATGATTATCTCAGTCAGGTGGCAAATGAAAAGATAATGGCGGTGGATGAGTTTTCAAAACAGATTTTTGAACGGTTGGATAAGAATAATTCCGATGTCATGTTTTTATATAAAATGGTGACGGACACAAAAGAGGAATTAAAGGCAGAAATCTCAAATGCAAAAAAGGTAAAAGAAGCCTTAGTACGGTCCGAAGAACAGAAGGCTTCGGACAGCACGACCGAGCCGAAGAAAAAGCCGTTGGCATCAAGGGCAGAGAGTGCACAGAAACAGGAATCCGGCAGGAAACCGGTATTAAAAAAGGAAATGACCGAGCCGAAAAAGCAGGATGATATTGCAGCATTGCTGGCAGCAACAATAGCATCCGGTCCGGAGGAAGCAATAGAAAATGATTTGCATAAGGAGAAGATACTTAAGTTATATAAATCGGGCAAATCAATCCGGGATATCTCAAGAGAACTCGGAATGGGACAGGGAGAGGTAAAGCTTGTTATCGATTTATACGGATTGTAGGAAAGTAAAGGATGGGTTGCAATGAAAGGAAAAGAGTATATGCGGGGGCTGGGAGTCGGGGTGTTGGTAACTGCAATTATATGTGCGGTTACCCTTCCGGGAAAATCAGAACCGATGACCGATGCGGAAATCATTGCCAGAGCAAAAGAGCTTGGATATGTTAAGGAGGAAGGCAGTGTTACTGCCGAGGATATCAATAAAATAAAAGAAAATGGGAAGCTAAGCGGGACTCCGGCAGTTACAAATGAGCCGGAAGTGACTCCTGAGGGAACACCGGGGCCAACCTCGTCTCCGATTTCGACACCGGAACCACCGAATCCGCCGGATACGCCTGAGACACCGGCATCACCGACGCCCGGTGCGGAGAGACCGGCCCTGACTGTTACGCCGAAACCGACAGCAACAGCTATTCCGACAATGTCACCGACAGAAGTTCCGAAGGCGACCGCAATACCGGAACCGTCTCAAACTCCGGAGACAAGCTCTTATACAATTACGGTTGAGCGGGGAGCAACGGCAAGCCGCGTTGCGGAGCAGCTGGAAAAGGCGGGTGCAGTTTCAAGTGCAGCAGATTTTGTACAGTATCTTAGAACAGAGAAATTGACAGATTTTATTAATATCGGCACATTTACGATTCCGAAGGGAGCCGGTTATGCAGAGATTGCACGGATTCTGACCGGAAGATAGACCGTTGTTTCTTTCAGCTATGCAGTATTTCCGCCATGGTTTGAACTGCTTCAGAAAAATAAGGAAAAAAGTGCTTGCCTTTTTGTTTTGTTTATGATAAAATAGCAAACGGTGCAGTCGGCGTATGCCGAAATAAGCATGTGTGTGGACTCACGGCAGGGTGCCGTTGCTCGCGGTTTGCCGGATATTGGGGCACACAGAAGAATAAACCAAATGGAGGTAGTATCATGAGCGTTATTTCTATGAAGCAGTTACTTGAAGCAGGTGTTCATTTCGGACATCAGACCAGAAGATGGAACCCTAAGATGGCAGAGTACATCTACACCGAGAGAAACGGTATCTACATCATTGACTTACAGAAGTCTGTAGGCAAGGTGGATGAGGCTTACTTTGCAATTAAGGACATCGTTGCAAACGGCGGTAAGATTTTATTCGTTGGTACCAAGAAGCAGGCACAGGATTCCGTTAAGACCGAGGCTGAGCGTTGCGGTATGTTCTACGTAAACGAGAGATGGCTCGGCGGTATGCTTACCAACTTCAAGACCATCCAGTCCAGAATCGCTAAGTTAAAGGCAATCGAGAAGATGAGCGAAGACGGTACCTTTGATGTTCTTCCGAAGAAGGAAGTTATTGAGTTAAAGAAGGAATGGGCAAAGCTTGAGAAGAACCTTGGCGGTATCAAGGAGATGAAGCAGATTCCGGATGCAATCTTTATCGTAGATCCGAAGAAGGAAAGAATCTGTGTACAGGAAGCACATTCTCTTGGTATTCCGTTGATTGGTATTGCAGATACCAACTGTGATCCGGAAGAATTGGATTATGTTATTCCAGGTAATGATGATGCAATCAGAGCTGTTAAGCTTATTGTTGCAAAGATGGCAGATGCCGTTATCGAGGCAAATCAGGGTGAGCAGTTTGTAGATGCTCCGGCTGCTGAAGCAGAAGAGGCTGCAGAAGAGACCGTTGCTGAGTAAGCAGTCATTAATCAGATAATAAACGAGAGTGGTGCGTTCCCGGTTTCGGGAACGCACTGTCGAATAAATCAATTTTCAGGAGGCAAATAAGATGGCAGAGATTAGTGCATCTATGGTAAAAGAGTTAAGAGAAATGACCGGTGCTGGTATGATGGACTGTAAGAAGGCTCTTGCAGAAACCGCCGGTGATATGGATAAGGCTGTAGAGTATTTAAGAGAAAAGGGTCTTGCGAAGGCTGCTAAGAAGGCAAACAGAATTGCTGCAGAGGGTATCTGTGAGACTACTGTAAGTGCTGACGGTAAGATTGCAGCTATCGTAGAGGTTAACTCCGAGACCGACTTCGTTGCAAAGAATGAAAAGTTCCGTGGATATGTTAAGACCGTTGTTGAGCAGGCTGCGAACAGCAAGGCTGCTGATATCGACGCTTTCCTTGCCGAGACTTGGGCTGCAGACCCGTCCAAGACCGTTGCAGAAGAGCTTGCTGCTCAGATTGCGGTAATCGGTGAGAATATGAAGATTCGTCGTTTTGAAAGAGTCGTTGCCGAGAACGGATTCGTTGAGTCCTACATCCACAGCGGCGGTAAGATTGGTGTATTAATCGAGCTGGAGGCTTCCGAGATGAATGCAGCAGCAAAGGATTGTGCAAAGAACGTAGCAATGCAGGTTGCAGCTATGAATCCGAAGTATGTATCCGAGGCTGATGTTGATGCTGATTACCTTGCACATGAGAAGGAAATCATCAAGGCTCAGATTATGAACGACCCGAAAGAATCCCAGAAGCCGGAGAAGGTTATCGAGGGCATGATTTCCGGACGTATCAAGAAGGAATTAAAGGAAATCTGTCTCTTAGACCAGGTATACGTAAAGGCAGAGGACGGAAAGCAGTCCGTAGCTCAGTACGTTGCACAGGTTGCTAAGGAGAACGGCATGACTCTTGCTGTTAAGAAGTTTGTTCGTTTCGAGACCGGTGAAGGCCTTGAGAAGAAGCAGGAAAACTTCGCAGCAGAAGTTGCAGCACAGATGGGCATGTAAGCGTAGCTACGAGCACGTATTAGCGTAAAAATAAGAACCGCAAAGAGTTCACTCTTTAGCGGTTCTTTTATTTTGCGCGATAATCCGGCGACAGCCGGATATGAGGAGGGAGCGAAGCGTACTCGAGATAAGCGCTTGTGCGAAGGTAAGGCGAAAATTTTCCGGAAATAATATACAAGGATTGAAATAATCTATTGATTTCATCATCCAGTATGGTACAATAAATACAGATAAAGGCAATAAATTACGATTGTTTGGTGAAATCCGGAATTACTTGCGGGGGAAAAGAATGAATGATTCGGCGGTGTATTTGATCCGGGAATGTTCCGGTGTTGTTTTATGTGTTGTTATTATATTATGCTTTCTTTTATTTAATAAGAAGTACAGTAAACAAATCTATTGACAATTGCCGAGACACTGTTACGAGATGCAAAAAAATGGGTGAAGTGGTGTATCGCAATTCCGGAATTCCTTAATATTGTTGTTGTATGAGAGCAAAGGATTTATTCCTGTCAACCTGCGTCTGGTAACGATTATGATAACACTAATTGCTTACTTTATGTATTTTACGTCACTTCATCATATGGATGAGGTTGACGAGATTAATGTTACATTTGCGGAAAATGAAGCGCGAAATGCGCAGGAAATGGTAGATCAGTGTATTGAAACATTGGCATATACCATTGATTCAAAGGATAAATATACAAAGGGTCACTCTACACGAGTTGCAAAATATTCCCGGATGATAGCGCAGCAATACGGGAAATCCGAAGAGGAGTGCAGACAAATCTATCTGGCGGCATTATTGCATGATATCGGGAAAATATCGGTAAATGACAGTATAATAAATAAAGCCGGAAAATTAACAGAGGACGAATACGAACGGATAAAAAAACATCCTGAAAACGGTGCGGTAATTCTGGAAAAAATGAAGAACTGAGAATAAGTAATGATTTGCTTACGGTGGATGCACGGGTTGCTTTACAGGATGCATATAAACGAGACGTATACATCTCCTTTACCGGAGAACGATGTGATATCCATGACATTGAAATGATAGGCGGATGAGTCCTGAGATAGCATGTGGTTTGAAGTGCGGGTATACTGTATATGCTTCGATAAATCCCGTATACGGAGAAAAGAAGGAGTCAGGATGAAAGAATTTGTTTTAAATGACGGAAATAAGATTCCGGCTGTGGGCTTTGGAACATATAAAGCTACAAATGGGGCTGGCGATCAGGTGATTGCTGATGCCATAAGAGCAGGATACCGATTATTAGATACAGCAAAGGTATATGAGAATGAAGAAGAGGTTGGAAGGGCGATAAAGCAAAGCGGCATTCCACGGAAGGATTTTTTTATTACATCAAAACTTGACCGGAATATGCTTGGATATGAAAATGCCAAAGCTGAATTTGAGAAATCCTTAAAACGTTTGTGCACAGATTATATTGACCTCTATCTGCTTCACTGGCCAAGATCAGAGTATGGAAGGCCTGATTTTGATGACTGGAAATGTTTGGATATTGAAAGCTGGAATGCACTGATAGAATTACAAAAAGAGGGGAAAATCAGATCAATTGGTGTATCTAATTTTCTTCCGCATCATTTACAGAATCTTTTGAATAATACTGATGTGATTCCTGCTGTAAATCAGCTTGAGCTGCACCCGGGATATTCCCAGGCATATGCCTGTGAATATTGCAAAAAATATGGAATTCAATTGGAAGCATGGAGCCCGATTGGACGCGGAAGATTAGGTGACAATTCAATTCTGGCTGCCCTTGCAGAAAAGTATAATACCAATATTCCGCATCTATGTCTCGTCTTTGAACATCAGGAGGGAATCATTGTCCTTCCCAAGTCTTCAAATTCCGAACGTATGAGGGAGAATCTGAGATTGGATGACATTATTATTTCAGAGGAAGATCTGTGGAAAATCCGTACAATGCCTCAGGCGGGATGGGGCGGTGAACATCCTGACTGCGAACGTATCTATTGTCCCATGGAGTGAGATACCTGTTGTAAGCAAGAGTGGGCTGCAAATTTGTTATTATGAGGATGTTTCCATTACAAGGGATTTGTTTTTTGAGGATGTATTGTTTGACTATCTACCGTTGGCGATTTGCTGTCATACCGGTGAGGGTGCTTTGGCAGTGGGGTGTTCCTGTCGGCCAAAACGAATCAATGAATAATTTTTGTCTTTTTGCGCAGATTGTATCTAAGAATCTTTTTTTCGGAGGATGGAAAAATGAAGGATACGTCTGCGAGGGTTCGTTCGTTTGGCATTCGCGATAAAATCGGATATATGTTCGGTAATTTTGGGAATGACTTTATGTTTACCTTTGCGAGTGTTTTCCTGATGGTGTTTTATACAAAAATACTCGGAATCAGCTCGGAAGT
>JAQXOR010000019.1 GCA_029099805.1 Lachnospiraceae bacterium | reverse complement strand
CTGACCACAGTCTGCAGCTCTTCTGGCGTCGTTACCGTAACATAATATTCTGCCGGTCCTCCCACACGAAATGTTGTATGATTCTTCATCGGCTCCTCGCGCAGAACACTTCCTTCTTTTGTTATATTTTTACAGAGTTCTTCGTAAAAAGCTTCCAAATCATTTCCCCCTTTATTTTACGATACGGTCTAAAATTAACTTGGCACAACCATAAATGCCGGCATCATTTCCTAATGTTGCAAGACGGAACTCTTTTCCTTCCAGCGCCTTCATGATTCCCTTATTATAATGACGTTCTACGGTCTTTGTAAGAATCTCACCGGCACGGGACACTCCGCCGCCGATTACAAATACTTCCGGATCGGTCACTGCTGCCACATGAGACAATGCTCTCGCCAGTACCTCTCCCAGCTCCTCAACAAGTGAAAGCGCAAGGGCATCACCTGCCTTTGCCGCATCAAAAATATCCTTAGCCGAAAGCTTTTCTTTTTTTCGAAGTACCGAAGCCTGTGAAGTCTCTGCCAGACGCTTTTTTGCCATGCGTACAATTCCCGTTGCGGATGCATACTGTTCCAGATGTCCGAATCCTCCGCAACCGCACTGCACGGTTTCCTTTGGATTCATAACCATATGACCAAGTTCACCGCCTGCTCCGAACGCACCGGCAACGATTTTACCTTCCACAATGATGCCGCCGCCGACACCGGTTCCCAGAGTCACCAGAACCAGATTCTTAACGCCGGCTCCGCCGCCCTTCCACATTTCCCCGAGTGCTGCTACATTCGCATCGTTGGCTGCCACCGACAGAACGCCGGTAAACCGCTCCATTACCTCATTCACATTCAAATCACGCCAGCCGAGATTCGGGCAGTGTGAAACATAACCGTTTTCCTGTACCGGTCCCGGAACCCCGAGCCCTACACCTGCCACCTGCGCCTTTTCTATCCCAAGCTTTTTACATTTTGCTTCTATTGACTTTGCAATATCCGCCGGTACGTTGGCTCCCGCATCCGTCCGGTCTGTCGGAATCTCCCATTTCTCCTTTAACGTACCGTCTGTCGTAAACAACCCGCACTTAATGGAGGTACCTCCGATATCAATCCCAAAAATAAACTGTTCCATTTATCTTTTCCTTTCCTGAACATTACTCGCTCTTTTTCATCAGATTACTCGTAACACGATTGTATAATTCCTGTGCCGCATTGTATCCCATCTTCTTCTGCCGGTAATTTACAGCCGCAGATTCACAGATAATTGCAAGGTTACGTCCCGGGCGAATCGGAATGGAGTGACATACTACTTTATTTCCCAAAAACTCCGTGTATTCCTCTTCCAGACCAAAACGATCGTATTCCTTATCACGATTCCACTCCTCCAGCTTGATTACCAGATCGATGGACTGTGTATTCTTAACACTCTCTACACCAAACAGCGTTTTGACATCAATAATGCCGATACCGCGCAGCTCGATAAAATGTCTTGTAATATCCGGGGCCGTACCGATTAATGTCTCATCACTGACCTTCTTAATCTCTACCACATCATCCGATACCAGACGATGACCACGCTTAATCAGTTCCAAAGCAGCCTCGCTTTTACCGATACCGCTTTCGCCCATTATCAGAATACCCTCACCGTATACATCCACCAGCACCCCATGTATGGAAATACGCGGTGCCAGCTCCACCTTTAACCATCGAATCACTTCCGCCGCAAAGGAAGACGTGGAAGCGGACGAGCGGTATAGCGGTACTCCCGCTTCGATAGCGATTTTACGCATATCCTCCGGAACTTCTATTCCGCGACAAAACACAATACAAGGAACCTTAAAGCTCATCAGCTTTTTCATAATACTGATTCCGTGGTCCTTCTCCATCTTTTCCATGTAAGCATGCTCTACATTTCCGATAATCTGTACACGTTCCGCATCAAAATAATCAAAAAAGCCAGCCAGCTGTAATGCAGGACGGTTCACGTCCGGATGAGTAATCATAATCTGACTGATATCAATCTCCGGCGTACAGCATTCCAGCTGCATTTTTTTTACCATTTTTTCCAACTCAACTGAATACATGCTCCCTCTTTTCCGCATAAGACCGAATGAAACACTCAAACCTCTTATGCCTGTTTATTTTATTGTAGTAATTATACCATAAGCAAAAAGAATACTCAACTTTATTTCTTTGCTCTATCGTTATGTCTTTTCTCCGGCAGCTGTGTCAGAATGATGCCGGCAAACATAAGCGCACACCCGCCAAACTCTCTTGCAGACAACAGCTGTCCGAGAATCAACCATTCTCCGAAAACCGCAAATACCGATTCCAGACTCATAAGCAGCGATGCGACCGCCGGTTCCGTATCCTTCTGTGCCACAATCTGTAACGTATATGCAATACCACCTGAGAAAACGCCGGAGAAAATTAACGGAAGCCATGCTTCCAGTATGTGCGTCAGTTCCACCGACTCTGTCAGAAACATCCCTGCCATTCCAAAAATACCGCACACCCAGAACTGGATACAGGACATTGCGACGCCGTCTGTTTTCGGTGAAAAGTGATCGATAACAAGAATATGGACAGTAAAAACAAAGGCACACCCGAGCACGTACAAATCTCCTGTTGCTATCCGGAAGCCTTCCTTGATACACAGCAGATACATACCGCACACTGCCAGAAGCACCGCAATCCATATTTTGGGACCAATCCTTTTTCGTAAAAATATACCGGCAAGCGGTACCAGAATAAGGTACAAGGCAGTAATGAAGCCTGCCTTACCCGGCTCGTTGGTATGTAAAATACCGATTTGCTGCAGCATCGTTGCAACAAATAAAACAATACCGCAGCATACTCCGCCGGTAATCAGTGTTTTCTTCCCAGACTCCGATTTCACATTATCTGCTTCTTTTTCTTTTCCGGCAGTAAAAATCTTACGGATTACCAGAAATACAGTTAACGAACTTCCCGCCAGCACAGAGCGGATACCGATAAACGCAAACGGACCAATATATTTCATGCCCTCGCTTTGCGCCACAAAGGAAAGTCCCCAGATAAACGCCGCCAGCAATAACAGAAGATTTCCCCGCATTCGCTTTGTCATAGGTCGTTTCCTCCCATCAACCGCCTCGCCACGACTACCGCCCCCTGTGCGTCCTTCGAATACCCGTCCGCACCGATTTCTTTTGCATACTCTTCCGTGGTAACCGCTCCGCCAATCATGACTTTTGCCCGTACTCCTTCCGCCTTACAAAGGGCCACAACGTCTGCCATTGAACGCATCGTAGTAGTCATCAGTGCCGAAAGTGCAATAATGTCCGCATCCAGGGCTTTTGCTTCTGCAACAATTTTCTCGGCAGATACATCCTTTCCTAAATCTACCACCCGGAATCCGTGATTTTTTAACATCAATGCCACCAAATTTTTACCGATATCGTGAATGTCGCCCTCTACGGTTGCAATAATTATTGTCCCGGCAGCTTTCAAGTCACCGCTTTTTTGCAGCTGCGGTTCCAGCACTTCGACCGCCGCCTTCATTGCTTCCGCTGCACCGATTAACTGTGGAAGGAAATACTTTTTCTGTTCAAAACGATTCCCGGCCTCCGTAATTGCCGGAATCAGTTCCTCCTCCAATAATTCCGCTGCCTCTCTCCCCACTGCCAGAGCCTGCGCAGTCAGTGCGGCAATCGTCTTTTTCTCGCCGTGTAACACCGCCTGCATGAGCGGCGTTTCCTTCTGTAACGGCTTTGCTGTTTTGTGCTCATGCATATCCTTTTGCAGCTTCGGAGCAGGAATTTTCTTTTCTGCCTGTTCAGCCGCTTTCTCTTTTTTCTCCTGAATCCACGCTGCACGCTCAATATAGCGTCCGGAAGAATCTTCTTTTGCACGAAGTACTTCCGATGCGTACACAAGATTCATTAGCAGGTCCTGATTTGGATTAACGATTGCCATGGTGAGTCCGTTCGTAATTGCCATCATCAAAAAGGCCGCATTCATATAGCCGCGCTCCGGCAATCCATAAGAAATATTGGAAAGTCCGCAGGTTGTTGCAACTCCCAGTTCGTCCCTGCAATACCGTATGGTATCCAGTGCGTCCATCGCAGCATACGGTTCAGCTCCCACTGTCATCACCAGACCGTCCGCCACAATAGACTCCTTTGGTATTCCGAATTCTCCGGCCTTTTGTATCAGGGTACAAAGATTTTCCCTGCGTTCTGCGGCATCCTTCGGAAGTCCGTTACTGCCGAGCGGAAGTACTACGACCATTGCTCCGTATTTTTTTACCAGAGGAAACAGGCGTTCCGCCCTGCCCTCCTCCAAAGAAACCGAATTTACGAGCGCTCTGCCCGGATAAATTCTAAGAGCAGCCTCCATTACATCCGCATCACTCGTATCAATGGAAAGAGGAAGATTGGTTGCCTGTGTAACCTCCTCAATAATCCGGCACATCATTTCCTTCTCATCAATTCCGCCCATTCCTACATTTACATCTAAAATTGCGGCACCATTTTCTTCCTGCTCTCTGGCAAATTCTACAGCCGGTGCTGTATCACCGTTACGTAATGCCTCCTGAAACATCTTCTTTCCGGTAGGATTAATCCGTTCTCCTACCGGCAGGAAGGAGCCATCCAAAGATACCTCTACCAAACGCCGTTCATTTGTCACCGCACCAACCGGGCGGTCAGAGATACGAGGAGGGCAGGTTTTTGACAATGCCTCATATAATGCCTCGATATGCTCCGGCGTGGTTCCGCAGCACCCGCCAAGAATTCCGGCACCCGCTTCTGCCAGCTGCTTCATTTCATTTGCAAACACCTCCGGAGACTGGTCATACACCGTTTCACCGTCTACCAGCCGCGGCATCCCGGCATTCGGCTTTGCAATTACCGGAATATTGGCAACGCGTTTCATCCTGCGTACAATTTCCAGACATTTTTTCGGACCGGCACCGCAATTTACTCCCACTGCATCCGCACCCAGTCCCTGTAAAACAAGCATTGCCGTTTCCGGCTCTGTCCCGTAGAGCGTATGCGCGGTTTCATCAAAGGTCATCGTCACCATTACAGGCAGGTCAGAGACCTCTCCTGCCGCAATAAGTGCCGCACGTGCCTCCTGCAAGCTCATCATCGTTTCGATGACAAATAAATCAACCCCGCACGCCGCCAGAGTTCTCATCTGCTCTTTATATACATCCACCGCCGCTTCAAACGACAGCGGTCCTAACGGCTGTAAAAGCTTTCCTGTCATTGTGATATCACCGGCAATGAACGGAATACGTTCTGCATTTCTATTTTCTACTACATACTCTCCAACGGCACGTTTACTCAACTGTACCAGCTGTATGTTTAATTCTTCCGTCTGTGCGTCCAGACCGTATTCTGCAAGCTTTATTCTGTTTGCAGAAAAGGTCGGCGCATACAGAATATCTGTCCCACGATGCAGATAACGTTTCTGGAGACCGATAAAACAGTCCGGATTCTCCAGAATCCACTGCTCCGGACACACACCGGCAGGCATTCCCGCCCGCTGTAAATTACTTCCGGTCGCACCGTCCAAAAAAATCAGACGCTCCTCCGCCAATTCTCTAAATTCCTTCTTTGTCATTCTTTCACCGCCTAAATCAGATTTCTGATACCGTC
>JAQXOR010000018.1 GCA_029099805.1 Lachnospiraceae bacterium | reverse complement strand
CGGTGTCATAGAGTACCGGCAGTGTTTTCTTTCCCGTGCAGAATGCCATGAAAAGCTCCTGCCACCTTTCGTCCAGTCCGAGAAAACGTCTGTAGGCATCCGGTGACTTTTTGAGGTTAAATAAAACCTCTTCCTTTGTCTTTTGTGTAAAAATCTCCTGTTCCACTTAACTCCTCCTCCCAAGTAACGTAATTGCAATAAAATAAAAAAGTAATGGAATCATGACGTGAAACCGCCGTTAGAAGACAGAGCAGAATTGAACATCTATTAAACTGTCTGTATGTAAAGTGTAGCAGAAAAAGTAAGTGTTTGCAATAGAAAATAATACAGGCACAGAGATAAAAAATGCCGAGAAAGTCTTTGCAATCAAGGATTTGAGAGAAGTCTTGGCATAAAAAAGTTTGTGCAAATGCAACAAAAAGCGGAGGGTATTTTGGTAAGTATGCCTATGGTGCCACGCGCTTCGTGCGACAGCCCCATAAATCAATTATCGCCTTTCATGCAGAAATTTTACCTGCCGGAAAACTCAAGCCCTCGTCTATGCGCCTTTAGTATCTCTTCTTCCATACATTGGAGGCGGTCAATATCTTCACTCACCAGCCAAAGCAACCGGTCGGACAAATTCGCTATTATCCAAAGCAGATCCACACCGGGATTTGCTTGATTCCACTCCCATTTTGACACCGCCGTACTGACACATAGCACCGTCGAAAGCTCCTCCTGTGTCATTCCTTTTGCAACCCGCAACGAATAAAGCTTCCTGCCGATTGTGCCGCTTTAATATCCCCATAAAATTTCTTTAACACCTCAAACGCCGGTTTCTTATAACTCTTATCCTCCGATAACAATCCCTTTCGGTTGTAATACTTCTGAATCGCCGCGGTTCTTCTCGGACAGCGAAAATCGTATAATATCCACGGTGTCATTCCCTTGATATAGGAAATGCCCCGTAAGGTCTCAATCTGCCGTTCATAGACGTAGGCCTGGTATTCCTCTGTTCCTTTGTCTTCCAAGGTTCCGTGATAACCCTTCAACGCATCTGCACCGAACTCCGTAATGATGACCGGCTTGTCAGGATTGCTGTTTTTAAGAAGCTGTGGCAGCTTTTCAAAATCCGGAGTATACCAGCCACAATATTCATTAATTCCGATAATGTCCAAATAATCCGCCAAACGATCCGCATTCTTATTTTTCTCACTGTCTACAAGGCATGCGGCGGAAACCGGTCTGGTTCCATCCTCTTTATGAGCACACTCTGCCAGTCTGCTCATAAAACTTAACCGCTCGTCCGTATCCGCATTCTCATTACCAACCGACCAGATAATGACACTGGCACGGTTCCGGTCTCTGGTAATCAATTCACGAAGCTGGTTTTCCGCATCCCGATACGTTTTCTCTCTTTCAAACTGAATTGCCCAGTATACCGGGATTTCTTCCCACAAAAGCATTCCTATCTCATCCGCCAGTTTCGCCATATTCTCATGATGTGGGTAATGGGCAATCCGCATAAAGTTACATCCCAGCTCCTTTGCAAGCCGGATGTTTTCGATTCGCTCCTCTTCCGTCAGAGCTTTTCCGTTTTTCACACTATCCTCGTGACAACTGATTCCCTGCAGGAAAAGCTTCTTCCCGTTTAGTAAAATCTCCCCCCGCTCTACCTTGATTTCGCGAAAGCCTACCCTGTCACTCACCTTATCCGTCAGACAGGATACGATAACATTGTAAAGCTTCGGAGTTTCCGTTGTCCAAAGCACAAGCGGCTGTTCCGACACGGACTGTTCCCGCTCCGGCTTATCCCATTTGGAAGTATCCAGCACACATTCCCCTACACCTTCCGTCACCTGCAGCTCCTGTTTCACTCCCAACTCCTCGATATAAACCGTTGCAACCGCATTCACCGGTGCAGAAAGCCGTACCTTTACCTGTATCCTGCTATATGTGCCGTCCGGCACCAGCGCAATCCCAAAATCCTTAATATGCGTTTTTGGTACCCGCACCAGTTCAATCTCGCGATAAATGCCGCCGTAGTTGAACCAGTCGGTATTTTCCGTCGGCACCTGCTCCGGCCTTCTGGTACTGTCCACCGCAATTATAATTCTGTTCTCATTCTTCAGATACTCCGTTATTCGGAAAAACGCCGGGGTAGAACCGCCACGATGCATTCCCACATACTCACCGTTTAAGAATACACGGCAGATATAATTTGCGGCTCCGATTCGCAGGAACACTTCTTCATCCCCTGCTCCCTGAAACGAAAACCTTCTGGTAAATACCATGCTTCCGTCATAAATGATATACTCCGGCCGCACCACATTCCAGCACACCGGGAGGTTCATTACCGGCCATTCATCGAAGGAATAATCTACCGGCAACGTAAACCCCTGAGCATCCACATACCTCTCCTTAAACCATTTCTGACGAAGACAGGTATCGTACTGGTCCACAGCATAATTCCACTGCCCGTTTAAAGATTCCGTTTTTCTTCCGCCCATAAATACAGCATTCTCCACCGTTGCTTGTTTTTCCTCGTATTGCTCCGTATAGTTCTCAAGATGAATATCAGATAAATATATCTTTGGCTTTTTCTCTTCCATGCCTCTTACCCTCCGTTCTGTTAATCCTTCGCAAAGTTTCCGTTTTTCCTCCCGTTCCGACTAACCTTTATCACAAAATCATTCTGTACTCTTCCGGCTCACCAAACCATCTTCTCCCCAGTCCTCTCTCGTAATATTATTCAGCCACTTTCCGCTCTTATAATGCCGGATGACCCACGGCCATTTTACAAACTCATCGGTACAGAGCAGGAAATACACCACAAGCACCGGAAGCTTAAAGACAAATGCCGCTATGAAGCCTAACGGTACCGCATAACACCACATATCAATGGTATCGCAGATAAAGCCGAACCTGCTGTCGCCTCCGGCACGGAAAATGCCCGCTATCAGGGAGGTATTGACCGCTGTCCCCGAAATATAATAGGTGTTAATGAGAAGCATCCATTTCAGATAATGCATTGCAGTCGGTGTCAATGTAGTGGAGGCATAGCGGAGCACAAACGGCATACTGCAAAGAACAATCACACCACCTAAGATTCCGCTGATGACCGTCAGCTTCATCATCTTTTTCGCTCCGGCTTTTGCCTCCTCAAGCTTATTCTCACCGATGATTTTGCCGATTAAAATGCCGCCCGCACTGGCGATACCAAAACAGAAGATGGTACCGAGATTACGTACTACTACGACAAGTGCGTTCGCTGCCACCGCATCGTTTCCCATGTGTCCGATAATTACGGCATAGGTGGAAAACGCCACGCCCCATACAATATCATTTCCGAGAGCCGGCAGAGACAGACGCACAAAGTCCTTAAACAATATCTTATTTCGGACAAAGAGATAAGATATCTTAAGCTTCACATCCTTACTTAAGGAAGAGACAATCACGCATCCAATCAGCTCAATGACACGGGAAGTTGAAGTTGCCAGTGCCACACCCATAATACCAAGCTTCGGAGCACCGAATAAACCGAAAATAAATACAGCATTTAACACTATATTCAGTGAAAACGCCATCGTATTTAACACCGTACAGATTGCCACCCGCTCAATACTGCGAAGCACCGACAGATAGATTTCGATAATCCCCCAGCAAAAATAGCTGACACTTAGTATCCGAAGATAGGAAGCTCCCAGTGAAATCAGCTCTGCATCATCCGTAAAAAGCTTCATCATCGCCCCCGGCACAAGCGCGGCACACAGCGCAAACGTAATCGAAAACAGCATGGAAAACCGCATTGCAATTCCCTGTACCACATTGATTGCCCGCATATCCCCCTTGCCGTAATACTGGGCACACAGCATCGTGACACCTGTTCCAAGACCGTAAAATACCGAGAACAACACATTCGCATACTGGGAGGCCAGAGAGACCGCCGAAATTGCGGACTGTCCGACAAATTTAAGCATCACCACATCGGCAGAGCTTACTGCCGCGCTGAGTAAATTTTGAATCAGTATCGGAAGCACCAGCTTAAATATCTGGCTGTAAAACGCATCCTTTGTCTTATTCATACCTTATCCCTCTCTTTTCCCTTAAGTCCTTCCGGTGTTAGTTCATAGAGTTTGTCGCATACCTCATCTATATATTTTCTGTCGTGGGATATACTGATGACCGCTCCGGGAAACTCGCTTATCATTTTTCGTATCACCGGTCCCGACAGCGGCGAGAAATTTCTGGTAGGCTCATCCAGTATCAGTACATTTGCACCCGACAGGCTCATTTTAAGGAGCAGCACCTTTGCCTTTTGCCCACCGGACAATTCACGTATCGGATGCTCCATCTCATCTGCCGTATATTTCAGTGACCCGAGATAGGTTCTGATTTTGGTACGCTCTTCCTTCTCTCCGGTTTTATCAAGAAAATCAACCGGTGTCAAGTCAAGCTTTAACATCTCCTCATAATTCTGCGGCATATATTCCACACGTAAATCAGTCCGTGATAAAAGCTCCTCTGCTATTTTCATTAGCAGTGTAGTTTTGCCCGCACCGTTCGGGCCGACTATACAAAGCTTTTCAGAGCCACGTATCCTTAGAAAGATATCTTTTGCTAATACTCGCGGCTTGGCAGCCGTTCCCTCCTCCGGTGTCAGGAGCTCCGGCAGTTCAAATTCAATTACCGTTTTTCCTGCCGGAATCGCGGACTCTTTATTCCCAAGCTTAAAGAAAATTGCTTCCTCCTGCTCCGGCAGCTCCGTCATCTTCTCATCTTCCCGCTTAAAACGCTTTTCCATAGCTTTTACCGTATGCATCTTGTCCTTCAGATTTTTACCAATCCCGGGAGCCTGTCTTGAAACCGAAGAAAGATTATGCTGAACACTCTGGTAAATTCGCATATACTTTTCATCCCTGATTTTCTTTTCTCTTCTGTCATTCCTTGCCTGCTGTTCCTGTCGTTCAAAATTGTGAAGCCGCTCCTCCACATAGGTACGGTACGGCATTTTTGCAACCGTATACCGGCTCTTTGTTTTTCTTTGAATCTGCTCGATATGTATCACCAGATTGGCAGTATTTTCTATTAGAGTTTCATCATGGGAAATAAAGAGCACAATATGCTTCCATTCTTTTATCAATGTCTCCAGGAGCTCTAATGTAGCAATATCGATATCATTGGAGGGTTCGTCTAATAAAAGCACCGTAGGCTCTTGCATCAGCAGTTTCATAAGCTGTGCCTTTATCTTTTCCCCGCCCGAGAGACTCGACATCTTTTGTTCACTGTAAAAAATATCCTCTTCCATCCGGAATCTTTTTGCATACATCGCCAAATCCTTCGGAGTCTGGTTCCAGAAACACTCCGATTCCGAAAAAAATTCATACAGTGTCTTTTCTTTATCAGCAGGCAAAAGCTCCTGCGGCAGATAGCCGAGCCGTTCCTGTGAAAATACTCTGCTCCCCTTCACTTCTGCATAATCCTCCACAGCTTCCGGCCGGTAAATCCATTTCATCAGGGTAGATTTTCCGTTTCCCTCTTCCCCTATCATTACTGCCTTGTCTCCGTCATTTAAGACCAGATTGAAATTATCAATAATTACGCGTAAATCTTTTTTGTGCGTGATGGTAAGTTCCTTTATCTGTAACATAATCTCTACCTCCCGTTCGCTCTTAAACGTACAACGAGCCCACTTTGCATACGCAAAACAGGCTCGCAAGAATAGACCTCAACCTAATTATCCTACAGATAACGATAAGGAAGATACAAGCGATAATCCAACCTAAGCGTACACAAAGAAACCTGAATCTACAGGTCAATCTAAATCTATGTGTTTCACCCAAATCAAATTATCTGTTAATCATATCCTCACCTTACACATATCGTGTTCTTTCTTTTTATTTGTCTTAATGACGTATTCATAATATCATATCTGTTTTCAGATTGCAATAGCTTATTTGCCCTGATTTGGCAAACGGAACGGAGCCGGCTGTGGGCGATTCACCTGCAACAGCTTTAACGATTCCATATTTCTTAAAAGCTGCAGACGCACCTGACCCTGATATTCCGGCTTTATCATGTAATGACAATACGCTTCCATTACAACAAAAAGGCTGCTGGTACGTCCCTCAATCTTAAAGTTACGAAAGCCCATCGGTACATACTTTTCCCAGATATCTTCCGGAGATACATACGTACAGAACTTCTGGATTGTATATATATTTTCCTGCGCGATACCGGCATACTTACATTCCCACGGAGTCAACGGAATCTGCTGTTCTCTCGGGAGTCCCATATTTTTCACTATTTTCTTCTGATTCTCGGAAATATTTCTGTAATGCGCACCTCTTCTGGCACAATTCGGCTCACAGACCGCATTGACCAATATCTCACACCGGCTCTTATCCTCAATCTGCTCTAACAGCTCGAACCGATTGTTCATGTTATAATCCAGAACAACCATGTCATAGCCCTTGTTTAGTTCCTCATGAATCCCGGAAACATCTTTGATTTGCTTACAGGTAGAACTGGTAAGCTTCATCTTCGGATACTTCTCACGTACATACTTCTCTAAAAGCGGTGATACCAGGATAACGCCATTCATTCCGTTATGTGCGGCTTCCAGACAATAATTACAATATACATCCTTTAAATCCTCTTCCTCCAGCAGCATATTGGTGTAGGTATATCTGACCGGAATGCCGAGGTCATTTGTACTTTTTATCACTGCATTAATATAGTCTGCACTGCACTGGTCTGCTCTGGAATTTCTGCCTCCGTTCCACAGGGAAGTCGGAAACTCCCCAAAAAAAGAACCGATTTTTACTCCCTCTCTGAAATACTCCGGATGTCCGTTAAGCAACCCGGAAAACATCATGTTTAGTGCATAATTTCCACGCAAACCCGGCAGGTGAAAAAAAACCTCCATCAAAACCTCCTCTAACCTATGCCCTTAAATTTTCTTACAGCATAGGTACATCGTACCTTTTTTTGTTTTCATACAGCTATCATATACTTTCTTTTCGTGGTTGTCAAATCTAACATACCGAACTTCTTACTATTTCTTTCAACCTGTCTTTCATCCCTTGGTATTCGTCCATTACTTCCTGATGATGTGAACAAAGATAAGCAATATCCGCTTCTTTTGCTGCCAGTTCCAGAGCCTTTGCACCCTCTGACAAGTGGACCGCGCCAATCGTAAGAGAAGTACTCTTTAATGCATGTACCACTGTCCGGTAATTCTGCCAGTCTCCCTCAAGAAACATCTGCTCTAGCTTTAAGGCTTTATCTTCTGTCAAGTATTCCTCCAACACCTCCATATAAAACGCTTCCTCGTTCATACAGTAGGTAAGCCCGGTCTTCACATCCAGCCCTTCCAGTTGATTCAGAAGCTGCATTCTCTCCATCTCCGGCGGAACGAGCTGCTCCTTTGTTCCCTTAGGTACAACAGATTCGGTACATATCGACTCCCCGCTTTGCCTGAGCAGTTGCTTCGGAAGATATTTTTTAATCATCTCCAATAATACCGTTCTCTGAATCGGCTTTGTAAGATAATCGGTAAATCCCACCTCCATATACTCTTCCTTTGCCCCTACGATGGCATTGGCCGTCAGCATAATAACCGGCACATCCCTGTTGACGTTACCCGGAAGCTGCTTCATCGCCTGCAGTGTTTCAATTCCATCCATTTCCGGCATCATATGATCGAGAAAAATCATATCATATCTTTTCTTTTTTACGCATTCCAGACATTCTCTGCCGCTGAGTACCGTATCCGTCTGTATCTCGGTGTCCTTCAACAAGCCCACAACTACCTTTAAGTTCATCTCTACATCATCCACAATAAGTATTTTTGCTTCAGGTGCCGAAAAGGCCAGCGTATCGTTCTCTGAGGTGTTCAGGTACTGCTGATAGCGCCTGTTAAAATCTCCCATCGGCGTAGTGTCGACTATTTTCTGAGGAATTTTAGCTGTAAAGCAGGACCCTTTCCCGTATGTACTCTCGACCGACACCTCGCCTCCCATCAAATCGACCAGCTTTTTCGTTAGATTCAGTCCCAGTCCCGTTCCCTCGATATTACGATTACGCTTTTCCTCAATCCGGGTAAAGGATTCAAACAGCTTCCCGAAATCCTCCTCCTTAATCCCGATTCCGGTATCGGAAACAGAAATAATAAGAACCAACTGTTCCTCTGATTTTTGCTCATAATCCAGGCAAAACTTAATCCTTCCCTCTTTCGTATATTTTACGGCATTGGATAAGAAATTATTAATAACCTGTCTTACATGTACCTCATCCCCATATAATCCCGAAGGCAGGCTCTCGTTAATCTGCATCACAAATTCTACCGGTTTATTTTCCATTTTCACTTTTGTTAAATTGTAGCAGTCATTTAAAATGGAAAAGAGCTGATACTTTATCGGAAGTATTTCCAGTTTACCGGACTCAATCTTTGAAATATCCAGAATATCATTGATAATCGAAAGCAACGACTGCCCTGCGCTCTGAATATTTTTGGCATATTCCCGTAACCCTTCCTCCTTACACTCCTTTAAAAGAAGACTTCCCATCCCTAAAATTCCGTTAATCGGAGTACGGATTTCATGCGACATATTCGCAAGGAAACGACTCTTTGCCTCATTTGCACGCACTAGCTCACGGAGCATATTTTTTTCCTTTGTAAGGTCATATACAAAGCAGACAATGCAGTAGGGATCCTCATGAAAATCCTTTGCAACGGAAAAATTCAGCGAACAGCTGATTTCACCGTGTACGGACAGCAGCTCCGCGACTCCCTTGTTTTCCCTTAAGACTGTACAAAGAAGCTCGTCCGCCTCCTTATCCGTACTCTGAAACAGCCGGGAAAACTTCTGATTTTCAATTTTTTCAATTTTCAGAAGTTCCTGTCCATACTTGTTAGCCAAATAGAGGCGGAAATGTTCATCAAAAATAAGAATGGCAGTATTGGCAGACTCAAAAATATACTGGCTCAGATTCCCGACCGTAATACTGAACGCATTGAATCTGGTAGCCCAAAACCACGTAATCATATAAGTCAGAAACATCCCATAGGCAGAGCTCGGAAAAGAAGGCTTCCCCAACATCGGTAAAATCGTATCCGGAATACAGGATAATAAGATGGCCAGATTAGAGATAATAACTGCTCTGACATAATAAGCCTGACGTGTCTGTTTCTCCTTTCGAACCCAGAGAATGGCAATAAAAACAAATGTTACTGCAATAAACATAAGAAAAAGACTATGAACCAATCTGCCAAAGCTGTTTGAGGAATAATAGCACATTCTTTCACCTATTCGCACAAAGGTATGCGCGTCCGGAATAAAAAAGTATAAGTCCACAACGGCAAATACTCCGAAAAGAATCACATAAGTACGCGACAGCCATTTTGGAAGCTCAATCATATATACAAGCATCATTGCTTCCGTCATCATAAAGCCTCCAACACCGACAAGTCCGATTGCCCGAAACAGCCCCGCCTTTTCTACGGTTTCCGTAAAACCCATCACTCCGTAGCCACCGCTCCATAAGGCACCGAAAAAGCCCATTACGAGCATATAATACCGTAGTCTTCCCGCATTCTTTTCCCGTATAAAATAACTGATTCCGCAACTTGCTATTATAGTACTGAATACTACAGCAAGACAATTCACTAACAGTCCCATTGATTCATCTCTCCCGCTACAGCGCAATTTTCTTAATAAGCTGATACCGCATATCTGTTCTTTTCATTCCGTTAATGCTTTCATCTCATTCTTTCACTTTCATACTTTCTATGAATTTAAATAGCTTCCGCAATATGGACACTTACTGGAATATCCCGCTGCCGCCTGAAAGGAAGAACCGCAATTCGGACAGGTCACTGCCACCATCTGCAGCTGCGTCGGATTTACCGGCTTATCGTCCATAAGCTCCCGTTCCCCCGGAAGCTCCTCACATCTTACCGATTTCGGATCAAAGCCATATTTCCCCTGGTATTCATAAATATCTATCGTCATTCCGATTGGATACAGATTGGAACCCTTGGGAAATTCTGTCGGAAGAATCGCCTCCCGCTCTATATTTGCCTTATCAAAATAATGCACAATTACATTCATGGTATAGGCACCATTCAGCAAATAGGACGTATTTTCCACATAACTATAAATCTTTGCTGCATACTTATTGCCGCATTTTATGATTTTCTTCTTTTTTGAATTACTGACGATGACACTTCCGATAAAAGAAAGTCCCAAAATCACAAAGCCTAACGGTAACATAATGAAGCCTCCGATGCCTCCCAGTTCATCGGCAACGGAAACAAATATTACTGTCATAATTCCGCCGATTCCGGCAAATATACTGCCCACCATCACGATCACCTTCTGCGCACTGCTCATAGCCTTTCTCCTCCTTCATCATATCTACATTTTCTGTTGTGTATCCAACTCCCGGAAAATAAATTGCCGATTTTACCATTTCAATATTACCTTTCCCTTACCACATCACGAATCAGAGTCAATGGAAAGCGCTGGTATTCTGCGGTACCCGGGTCGTACTTTCCGGCTTCCCAATCCGCGTAAACCTCCCAGTACATCTTCATCGCATCCTCCTGATTAGGTACATCTTCAGGCAATGTCCCCATGACAGCTGCCCCTTTACAACATATATTGTATTTCCCTGTTCATCGTAAATATCATAACTGTCAAACCACGAAAAAAATCTCTGCTTAAAATGCATTCTCATATCGTTACCTCCCTAGCCTTATGATTCCAAACTTATCATAATCTCTACAAACCGGATTTTGTTCATAATCTGTTTCTACTTAAACCGTGGTTTTTCAAATGTCAGCCCATTTTCCAGAGCATAGTCAATGAACTTCTTATAGTACTGTGGAATGATTGCCTCTGTTTCATCATGGGCATGTAAAAGTACAAAATGGTGATTGTCCTTTCCAAACAATGCAGCACCCTGCGCAGGGTTCCTATTATTCATTTTGTTCCACACATTCTCTATTTTGAAAGAATCCTCCAGATATATGCGATATTCCTCAAAATCAAAGGTCCAGAAGGTATCAATATTTTGATTGCAACTGTTCTCACTCCACCAGGGATAAGTAATCTTTCCATCATCCAGCTTATCAAAACCCTTATCCGCCAAATATTTCTGCAGAGCCTGTTCATTTTCGCCTCCCCTGTCACCATAAGGGAAACGGAACGGTCGATACTGTCTGGTAACATGAGCATCCTCATACAATTTGTCCAGTACCGCTTCGCATTTCTCTATTTCGGCAATTCCCTGTTCCAAGGAAATAGAAGAAAAAGAAGGATGTGAATAGCTATGATTTCCAACAATCATTCCGGCCTGTACGGCGTAAACAGCCTCGTCATAAAATTTTTCCACATTTGCTCCGACAGCAAATAAAACTGCCGTAATTCCCTTTTCTTTCAGATAATCCACTATCGCAGGTGTATTCCTTGAAGAAATGTCATCGATTGTCAATATAGCGCTGTTCATTTTATTTTACTCTCCTTCACTCATATCGTTTATTATATCATGAACTTCGTTTCCACTAAATCATATTAATGGTAGAAAAATCTACTCTTAGTATATTCCCGCTAGCGACAGAAAAACTATGGACGCTTGCTTATGAGAGACACTTCCATTTCCCTGTAATAACTGTTCTCCACTCATTGTAAGAATACGATCTAAATGTTCCGCCCAATCTTTCATGGTCATTGCCTGTTCACGTTCTGCCTGACGTTCTGCAAAATCTAAATATCCAGAAACAATTTGTCCCATAGCACGAAGTTCTTTTTCATCCAAATAATTTTTTGCAACAACAACCTCTTTCAATGTTGGCTGATTTCCGCTTCGGGATCGTAATCTATACTGGTGGCGTAAATCTCCAGAACTTGTCTGTAAAACACCTTTTCAGAAGCACGGATATCTCTGATTCTTTCGAGCAATTCCTTGAAATATCCTCCACCACCTAGATTCTTCAGACGCTCATCATCCAATGCAAATCCTTTCCTCATATATTCTTTTAAAATATTTGTTGCCCAGATTCTGAACTGTGTACCACGCTTGGATTTAACGCGATATCCCACAGAAATAATGACATCCAGATTATAATAATCAACCTGATAAGTTTTTCCGTCTGACGCAGTTGTTGCAAAATTTGCAACAACTGATTCTCTCACTAGTTCTCCTTCTGAAAAAATGTTTTTTATATGTCTTGAAATCGTTGATTTATCTCTTTGGAATAATTCAGCCATCTGGTCAATGGATAACCATACCGTATCTTCATCAAAAGTCGCTTCGATTTTTGTTAGACCATCTTCTGTTATATAAATAATGATATTCGTTTTCTGCTCCACATTTTCTCGGTTATTCACTCGTACACCTCGCTTCTACTAAATGTGCAATGCCCCTTTCAGATACTCATAATCTTACGGTTCATAATCATAATACAGATACTCGTCACTTTTCCTACCCAAGAGAACGCACGTCTCCACATGCTTTGTCCCAGGAAACATGTCGACCGGCTGTATCACTTCCGCCTTGTACCCGTTTGCGGTCAGCTTCTTCAAATCCCTTGCCTGGGTTTCCGGATTACAGGAAATATAAACGATACGCTCCGGTGCCATAGTAACAAGCGCTGTTAAAAAGGCATCGTCACTCCCGGCTCTCGGCGGGTCCATGATTACGACCTGAGGTGACAGGCCCTTTGCTGCCTGCTCACGCATATATACTCCCGCATCCTGACAGATGAATTCCACATTGGTACAGTGATTCCGTTTTGCATTTTCCACGGCATCTTTTACCGCCCGAGCGTTTACCTCCACACCGATGACCTTTCCGGCGTAATCCGCCGCCATCAGGGAAATCGTACCGATGCCGCAATAGGCATCGATTACCGTGTCTGCTTTTGTGATTCCGGCCAACTCTACCGCTGTTTTATATAACCTCTCCGTCTGTTCCGAATTTACCTGATAAAAGGAGTTTGCGGAAATGCGGAAGGTATGACCGCATAACGTGTCTGTAATATACCCTTTTCCGTACAGCACGGTTTCTTTTTTCCCGAGCACCATACTGTTTTTCTGCGGATTGATATTGTGAAGCAGTGTCACTATCTCGGGGTGTCTTTTTTTCAGTTCCGCGGCGAATCTTGCCCTGGCAGGAAAATCAGACGTCCCTGTAACCAGTGCCATCAGGACTTCCCCGCTCTTTCTGCCCGTACGAAGGAATACATAGCGCAGAGTCCCCCTGCCGGTGTCTTCGTTGTACGGCTCCGTGTGGGTTTCCTGCATCAGCTTACGCACGGTATTAAGATACTCCGCCGCTCTCTTATCCTGTATCAAACAGTCCGTCGTTTCAATGACGCGGTGGCTCTCCTCCTCAAAGATACCGGAAATAATTTTGCTGCGTCCTATCTCGCGGCCGCCCTTGCCGAAAGACTTCTTTTTTCCGAAATCATCTCCCTTTGCAAGACCGCTTTCTTTTCCGGCTCCTACATGTTTTTTCGCAAATGCCGCATGAATCTTATTTCTGTAATTTTTTGAATTTTCTGCAGTAAGGATTGGTCTGACCTTACCGAAGGAACCTAACAGTTTCTCGCAGATGCCCTGCTTAAATTCTGCCTGTGCCTTCTCACTCATATGAAGCAGCTGGCATCCTCCGCATTTGTCAAACACCGGGCAAGCAGGCTCTGCACGCTCTGCGGATGGTTCCAGTACCTTACAGAGCTTTGCACCGGTTTCCTTTGCGCGGTATACAAGCTCCATGGTAGCAAGCTCTCCCGGAAGAAGTCCCTTTACCACAAACTTCCTGCCGTTAAACTCTACTACTCCGCGTCCTTCCTCATCTAATCCTTTACAACGTACTCTGTATTCCTTACTCATAATAATCCTCACATTTCGCAATCTGATTGAATTTCGCATTCTCTGCTCTGCACAGCTTCGACAGACCGTTTTCCTTCGGACAATGTCAGTCCGCCATCCGGCATATATAACACTCCGGGGCTTATTCCAAAATATTCAAAATAATCCCGATGTCGCTGACGGTTCCTCCGGCTGCAATTGTCTTGTTATAATCTGCGGGGCGGATGATAAGTTCATTGCCCCTCAGTTCCACGACAGAGTTCCAGTTCTGACCAAGCTCCGCCGTTACGCCGTCCTTAATCATAATCTTACGTTCCCAGTTCACTTCATCTGCATTGGCAGAATTCTGTACAGTAACATTCAGCTGAAGCCCTACCGTACTTCCGGAGGTCCAGCCGTTACTTACTGTTACCTGTAACCCTGCTCCCTGCTGTATGATTTCCTCTCCATACGCAACATAATCCGGAGCAGGACTGCCTCCGTTTCCGGACTCGCCGCTCATTTCCGGCACAGACTCTCCCTGGCCTGCTTCTGTCGTTCCGGACAATGCAGCACCGATTCCGGCTCCCGCCTTCTGCAGCATATTTACAAACCACTTTCCGCCGGTCGACAGGTCAGACTCCGTAAAACCGTTTACCTTTTTGCAGCCTGCGGAAATCATAGAGGAGCTTTCTCCCTTATTAGAAAGATTCCACGCCACATGGCTGATTCCGTAACCGTCTAAAAGCTCCATCCATTTATCCGCCTCTGCCACATTAACATAACCATCCCCGGATGCCGCACAGGTTCCGTACTCTGTTACAAACAGCGGCAGTCCCATCTGCACTGCTTTCGTACATTTCTGTCGCAGGCTGTCTCTATGTGTATCTGCATAAAAATGCAGCGCATACATGATATTGTCATACTCCGTAATCGGGTCCTTTGCCGCAATATCCACATCCTGCGACCAGGTCGGAGTCCCAACAATAATGACAGCCTCCGGAGCATTTTTCCGAATCACCGGAATCACCTCCAGCGCATAGGATTTAATCATACTCCAGGTTGTCCCGCCATTCGGCTCATTGCAAATCTCATAAATGACATTCGGATTGTCTGCGTATTTTTTTGACATTTCATCAAAGAACCGAAGTGCCTCTTTTTTATTGGTATTCGGGTTATTATCCTGCAAAATGTGCCAGTCGATAATAACATACATATTCTCTGCCGTAGCAGCTTTTACACCCGTATCTATGATATTCTTCAGATTCTCCTTCTGTGCCACATCACTGGTACAATACCCGTTGTACTCCGCCGTATACATAGCCAGACGAATCACATTACAGCCCCATTCCTGTTTGAACTGACGGATGGCCGCCTCGTTTACATACTGTGGAAACCAGCCGAGACCATGTGTACTGATGCCTCTCAGCTGTACCAGATTGTCGTCTTTGTCTGCAAGATAGGTCCCTTTCACGTGAAGTGCACCGTAATAATTCTCCTTATTCTCACTTACCGGTATCGGCGTAGGCTTTGGAGTCGCCGATGGTTTTGGTGTTGCTGACGGGTTTTGTGTAACTGAGGGTTTGGAAGTCACTGATGGAGTTGCAGTTGCCGAAGGGGTCTCTGTAGGATTCGCATCCGGCTGGTTGGTCACCTCCGGCGTTGCTGTAGGCTCACCTGACGGTTCTTCCGTTACTTCCTGCGTCATTTCGGGAGTTTCTATCGGATTCTTCGTCACATCCGGCGATATCCCGGGGCTTGCTTCCGGTTGGCTCGTTACTGCGGGTGTCTCTGTAGGTTCTACTCCCGGCTGATTTGTCACCGCCGGTTCCCGAGTCACCTCCGATACCTTGTTACCGACTGATTGTTCCTCTTTATTTTTATCGATAGACATGCCAATGGCGATACCGATTCCGATACCTAACAGTAACGGAAGCAATATCGCCAGTACTTTTATCCATAATGATTTCTTGCTCTTGTTTTCCTTCATTGTACCCAACCTTCCTTCTCTCTATGGTATCCAACTCCAGTATATCGCAAAAGCAAAAAAATCACAATAGAAGAATCCGATATCCCTCTTTTACTCTCTTTTATACACTTACCTTCTTCTCCAAAAGCAGTGCTGTTCCGAAGAAACATGCAACCATTACCGCCGCATACACCCCAATATACGCCCAAGCCTCTGTATTTACCACGAGATAGCCATCCGCCATAAATCCTGATTTCATCACAAGTCCCGCAAGCTTTCCGATTATCCATTCAAGGGCAAAATAGATTGCAACACTTACAACACCCTTCCATTTCTTATTTGCAAACAATGTTGTAGAAAGCGTAATTGCAAAAATAGCCATCAGTACAAACTCAAGCCAGGAAACAAGAAGCATTGCAACTACATACGCGATTTCTCCCAGACGAATCTCCACACCGGTCAGCATCCGGAAGAATTCTCCTATTCCCTCTATCAATTCCTTAATCTCACCGTTTTTCCAGCAGACAAGAAATACATCCCCGGTAAAAATCAACGCAAATACAATACCAAATCCTAAAATCTGCAGCACTGTTGTAATCATCTTTGCACCAACAATCTGATACATATTCCGCGGAGTCAGAAACAGCATATAGCTCTGCTTTGTTCTCAGGTCATTCGAGTAGGTGATAATTGACTCAAAGCTGAAAAAGAACAAAGAAACGAAAGCAACTAACAAAAGGAATCCGGCGCCAAGCCCGGTCCAATCTCCTTTGTCAAAAATCAATCCGGCGACAAACAACAATTCCAAAACCGCAACTAATGCCAACACAACAATCTTTGACAGCAGCTGCTTTCTAAATTCATATTTAATTAATTTACCCATGATGCACTCTCCTCCTTATGCATATACTTCTTTATACAGATCTACAATAGACTTTCCGCGTTCTAATCGAATCTCTTCCGCATCACCTGAGATTACAACACTGCCCTCTTTCATGAAAACGACTCCGTCCACAATCGGTTCCAGCTCATCGACCAGATGGCTGGAGATTACTACGGTTTTATCCTCCGCAGCCGTTTCAACAATTGCCTGCAATACCTGCTCTCTGGCAATGATATCGATACCGTTTAACGGCTCATCTAACATATAGAGCTGAGCATCTCTGGCAAGAGTAGCTGCAAGCTTTAACTTTGCCGCAAGACCGGAAGAAAGCTCCTTTGCCTTATCCTCCATGCGCAGGTCCATCCGTTTGATTAATTCCTCATACCGTTCCATTGAGAAATCTTCAAAGAAGTCTGCAAAATATTTTCCCACATGCTTTACCGTCATATAAGAGTAAAAGAACGGCTCCGTGGACATATAAGCCACCTTCTTTTTGGACTCTACTCCAATCGGATTTCCGTTGTAATATAACAGCCCGGCGGTAGGCTTTACAAGCCCGGCTACCATCTTCATAAACGTTGTCTTACCGCTTCCGTTCGGTCCGAGTAAGGCATACACCTTTCCGTCCTCCAGGACGAGGTTTACATCCCTTACTGCCTGCTTTCTCATATAACGTTTTCCCACCATCTTTGCTTCTACCATATTAGCCTCCTTATTTTCCTATCGATTTTACCTCTGCATCCTATCTCTTTAAAATGCATTCTCCAATAACTTATGCAACTCTTCCTTCGTATACCCAAGCGCTGTGAGTTCATTCACCACATGTTCAATCAACTGCTCTGCCTTTTCCTTGCGAAGCTTCTCTGCAATTCCGGGTTCCTCGGTTAAAAACGTTCCGAGGCCTCGTTTCGTATAGCAAAGCTGCTGTGTTTCCAACTCCTTATATACTCTTGCTGCCGTATTTGGGTTAATCTGATATTTAAGTGCCATGTCCCTTGCGGACCAAAGCTTCTCTCCGGGCTTTAGCTCGCCGCTCATCAATAACCGCTTTATTTCATCAACTACCTGCAGATAGATTGGTGTACTTGCAGAAAACTCCATACGCATCCTCCTTTCTACCTTAGTGCACTAGGTATATAGTACACTAGTTTTATAGATTTGTCAATAGAAATTTCATAAAAGAACAAGATCGCATGCAACTCATCCTATAATGCTATCTATCGCTTACTCGTACACAGAAAAAGACACCGGACAATGATATTCTTCACTGTCCGGTGCCCGGTTTTAATTCTTATTCAACCAATCGTCCGATTGTCACTTATTTATTGTAGTTTACAATCTTACCGAAATCCGGCTTTAAGCTTGCGCCGCCAACCAGACCACCGTCGATGTTTGCCTGTGCAAACAGCTCCGAAGCGCTTGCTGCGGATACGCTGCCGCCGTACTGGATGCGGATTGCATCAGCAGTAGCCGCATCATAAATCTCAGCGATGCAGGCACGGATTGCTGCACATACCTCTTCTGCCTGCTCGGTGGTAGCTACCTTACCGGTTCCGATTGCCCAAATCGGCTCGTAAGCGATAACAGCGGTCTTCGCCTGCTCTGCGGTTACGTTTAAGAACGCAATCTTAATCTGCATACGAATCCAGTCAATGGTGATGCCCTGCTCTCTCTGGGTCAGGGACTCACCGCAGCAGATAATCGGGGTGATGCCATGCTCAAATGCCTTAAGAACCTTCTTATTAACGGTCTCGTCGGTCTCGGCAAAGTACTCACGTCTTTCGGAATGACCGATAATCACATACTTCACACCGATATCGGTTAACATATTCGGAGCGATTTCGCCGGTATATGCACCGGACTCCTCGTAGAACATATTCTCTGCACCGATTGCAATATTGGTTCCCTTTGCAGCCTCTAAAGCCGGGATAAGGGAAATTGCCGGTACACAGAATACAACATCAACATCATCATTCTTTACAAGAGGCTTTAACTCCTCGATTAACTTAACGGTCTCGCTCGGAGTCTTATTCATTTTCCAGTTTCCTGCAATAATCTTCTTACGCATTGTACAATCCTTCTTTCTAGCTTTATTCTCATTATCGTACAGACGACGCTATGCCGGGCACTCACTTCGCCTGCATAAAATTGCCGGATGCGAATAACCGAACCCGCATCCGGCACTATTAATTTCTCAACTCTACTTGTCGTTAGCTGCTGCAACGCCCGGAAGCTCCTTACCCTCAAGGAACTCTAAGGAAGCGCCGCCACCGGTGGAGATGTGGGTCATCTTGTCACCGAAGCCAAGCTGATTTACAGCTGCTGCGGAATCACCGCCACCAATAATCGTGGTAGCATCGATGTTTGCAAGAGCCTCAGCTACTGCGATAGTACCCTTTGCAAAGTTGGACATTTCGAATACGCCCATCGGTCCGTTCCAAACAACGGTCTTTGCGCTCTTGATAGCATCAGCATAAAGCTCACGGGTCTTCTCACCGATATCAAGACCTTCCTCGTCAGCTGCGATTTCACCGCGGCCTACGGTACGGAACGGAACATCGTTGGAGAATTCCTTTGCTACAACGGTATCTACCGGAATCAACAGCTTAACGCCGTTCTTCTTTGCCTTCTCCATCATTTCCTTAGCGTAGTCAAGGTAATCCTCCTCAAGTAAGGACTTACCAACCTCTTCGCCCATAGCCTTCATAAAGGTATAAGCCATACCACCGCCGATGATTAAGGTATCAACCTTATCAAGGAGATTGTTGATAACGGAAATCTTGGAGGAAACCTTGGAACCGCCAAGGATTGCAACAAACGGACGAACCGGGTTGTTTACTGCATTGCCGAGGAAATCGATTTCCTTCTGCATCAGGTAACCAACTACTGCGGTATCAACATACTGGGTAACACCTACATTGGAGCAATGTGCTCTGTGTGCGGTACCGAATGCATCGTTTACGAAAACGTCACAAAGAGAAGCAAGCTCCTTGGAGAAAGCCTCTCCGTTCTTTGTCTCTTCTGCTCTGTAACGGGTATTCTCAAGAAGAACTACTTCGCCGTCCTTCATCGCTGCTACAGCTGCCTTTGCGTTCTCGCCAACAACCGTTGCGTCTGCTGCGAACTTAACTTCCTGTCCGAGAAGCTTTGTTAAAGCTACAGCTACCGGTGCCAAGGAAAGCTCCGGCTTCGGCTCTCCCTTCGGCTTGCCGAGGTGGGAGCAAAGGATTACCTTACCACCGTCATTGATTAACTTCTTAATCGTCGGAAGTGCGGCTACCAGACGGGTATCGTCGGTAATCTGACCATCCTTTAACGGTACGTTGAAATCACATCTTACTAAAACTCTCTTGCCCTTTACATTGATATCATCAACAGACTTCTTGTTTAACATGATGTATCTCCTTTCAAAGTAAAAAATTTGCGCTCGCATATCGTACCTTTCTCGGAAGCAAGCGTCCGAAAGGACTCCATGCTCACTTTGTCAACTCGGAAAAAAGGGTCCGGTCCATATCAGACCGGACCCTTTTGGATCATTCTTCAATAGAACTTAACGATAGCAAATTATGCTAACTCAGCGAAGTACTTAATGGTTCTAACCATCTGGCTGGTGTAAGAGTTCTCGTTATCGTACCAGGAAACAACCTGTACCTGATAAGTATCCTCATCAATCTTGCTAACCATGGTCTGAGTAGCATCGAAAAGGGAACCGTAGGTGATGCCAACGATATCAGAAGATACAAGCTCTTCCTCGGTATAACCGAAGGATGCGGAAGAAGCTGCCTTCATAGCTGCGTTGATGCCTTCCTTGGTGATGTCCTTGCCCTTAACAACTGCAACAAGGATGGTGGTGGAACCGGTCGGAACCGGTACTCTCTGTGCGGAGCCGATGAGCTTACCGTTTAACTCCGGAATAACAAGACCGATTGCCTTTGCTGCACCGGTGCTGTTCGGAACGATATTAACAGCTGCTGCACGAGCTCTTCTTAAGTCACCCTTTCTGTGCGGGCCGTCGAGAACCATCTGGTCGCCGGTGAAAGCGTGAATGGTGCTCATGATACCGCTCTGAATCGGAGCGTAGTCATTTAATGCCTTAGCCATCGGAGCTAAGCAGTTCGTAGTACAAGAAGCAGCGGAAATGATGGTATCATCAGCCTTTAAGGTCTTCTCGTTTACGCTGAATACAACGGTCGGAAGATCATTTCCTGCCGGAGCGGAAATAACAACCTTCTTAGCACCTGCATTGATGTGAGCCTGGGACTTCTCCTTGGAGCAGTAGAAACCGGTACACTCAAGAACTACGTCAACACCAATCTGTCCCCACGGAAGATTAGCTGCGTCCTTCTCTGCATAAATCTTAATGGTCTTTCCATTAACAGTGATGGAATCCTCACCTGCTACTACGGTATCTGCAAGAGCATATCTGCCCTGTGCGGAATCGTACTTTAATAAGTGTGCTAACATCTTCGGGCTGGTTAAGTCGTTGATTGCAACGATCTCATAACCCTCTGCTCCGAACATCTGTCTGAATGCAAGACGTCCGATACGACCAAAGCCGTTAATTGCTACTTTTACTGCCATTTTAATGTCCTCCTGTAAAATGTTTTTCATTATTAAAAGGCTTGTCATTTTTTTGTCAATACCATTTAAGATGCTGACAAGACTCACCCTAACGAACCATTACATATTGTACCTAATCTGTCAAAAAATATCAAGTAGTATTTTCAAAAATTTACGATTAGTTCACAGTTCCGAACTTTCCGAACGGAAAAATACGCAAAACCAGCTTTCCTCCCATGCGGGAAAGCGGAACGATTCCGACTGCCTCCGAACGGCTGTCTTTGCTGATAAAGCGATTGTCACCTAATACAAAGTACTCGTCCTCTCCTAACAGAACCGGCTCCTTTGCAAGACCGGCATGCCCCATCTGTGTGGAACCGAACGACTCCTGAAGCGGCTCGTCGTTAATGTATATCACATCACCGTCGATTTGTACCTTTTCCCCGGGCAGACCGATAATTCGCTTAATATAATATCGTCCATTGGCTTCCTTTGTCGCATCATCCGGATAGAAGACTACAATATCAAAGCGTTTCAATGCTCCGAAATACCTGGATACCTTTTCTACCAGAATATTATCCCCATTCTGCAGCGTAGTTTCCATGGACGGTCCGTCCACAATAACACGCTCCATTAGAAATCTCGGAACACCAAACAATAACAATGCAGAAACAGCAATCAGAATCAGGGTTTCTGCAATTTTTCTTTTTTTCATATTGTTTTATTCTTCCTCTTCGTCACCGACAATCTTAACTTTTCCCTGGTATACTTCCTCTACTGCAATGGAAAGCGGCTTATTACACTTTGCTTCCGCATACGGCTTTGCTCCGGCAATAATCTGGCGGGCTCTCTTGGCGGTTGCCAATACGACCGAATAACGGCTGTTTACTACCGGATGCTCCCCCGGTTCAACCTCACTGTTTAATACCTGCATTAAATCTGCATAAGATGGATGTAACATACTTGAATCTCCTTCCATAAACTCTATTTTCCGGCTTTCGCCCACATTACTGTTCCACACGCTCGTTCACGCGTCCGGCTACCGTCTCCGGCAACAATGCCGATAGAACGATGTATCCGTTTTCTGTTACAATTACGGACTTGCATTTACGCCCGCAGGTTGCATCCAGACAGCGCTCCGCGTCCTTTGCATTCTGCACCATGCGCCGTACCGGAGACGCCTCAGGCTTAACAACACCAATTATTTTCGCGGCATTCACCATATTTCCGAAGCCAATCGGTATCATTCGCTCCATGTCATCACACTCCGTTATTCAATGTTCTGAATCTGCTCTCGAATCTTTTCTATCTCTGTCTTTAAATCGATTGCGATATTCGACACTGTAATATCATTTGCCTTAGACAAAATCGTATTTGCCTCACGGTTCATCTCCTGTGCCACAAAGTCAAGCTTACGTCCGACATTTTCTCCCTGCTTAAATGTCTCAAGCATATTTGTCACATGACTGCGCAAACGTACCGTCTCCTCGTCTGTGCAAATCTTGTCCGCAAAAATCGTAATCTCGGTAGCAAGCACTCTCTCATCAATCTGTGTGTCACCCAGAACCTCCGCCACCTTATCGGTCAGCTTCTTGCGGTATTCCGCTACAATCTGCGGAGAACGCTCCTCTACCTGAGCTACCAGTTCGGAAACCTTATTACACTTTGCGGTCAAATCCGTGCGAAGCTGCTCTCCCTCTGCAATACGTGTCTCCACAAACTGCTCGCAGGCTCCCTTTACGGCACGCTCCAAAAGACTGTAGAGTGCTTCTTCGTCCTGCTGCTCGCTCTCGATGGTAAGTACCTCCGGATATCTGGAAAGACCGGAAATCCGGATATCATTCTCAACAGGAAACTCCTCTGCCATCCGCATCAGCGCATCGTAATATTCCTTTGCAAGCTCCGCGTTATAACGCACACAGCCCTTTCCTTCGGTTTCGTCTTCATAAGAAACAAAAACATCCACCTTACCGCGACTGATGTACTGTTTCAAAATGTTACGTACCATCACATCGCATACATTTAATCGTTTCGGCAGCTTTACGGAAAATTCGCTGTACCGATGGTTCACCGCCTTCATCTCAACGGTAACCTTCCGTCCTTCCTCCGCTAATTCGCATCTGCCGAATCCGGTCATACTCTTTATCATGGCGGCTCCTTTCCCTAGGGCAAACCCCACCGATTGCGTATAAAAACGCATTATCCAGTTAATTATATAGTGGTTTTTTTAAAAAGTCAAGCATCACTTAAGTTCATCCAGATTAATCCGATATATCATATTCTCCGGTACCGACTCTTTTTGTAAGAACATTATCATATAAACCGGATAATATACCACACTTCCCTGCATTTCGATATTTCCGTTATAAAACACATATGCTTCCTTAATCCCATACCGTTTATTTTCCAGCACATTCTCCAATGCCGCATGCCTTGTAAAGTCCTTTCCGGACTTAATCTCTATCGGCAGTACCTCTCCGCCCCGCTCAACAACAAAATCCAACTCGCCCTGTTTTTTGTTGTTATAGTAATACAACTCAAACCCATGCGCTTTCAGCTCCTGTGCTACCACATTCTCATAAACGGCACCGAAATTAATGCTCTTCTCCCCGTTCAGAATCTTTATCTGTATTCCATCCATATACATAGCCGCCAGAAGTCCCACATCAGACAAAAACAGTTTGAACAGATTTGTCGCCTTTGATAACAACAGCGGTGCCATAGGCTCGCTCACACAATACGTCGGGTGCGCCACACCGGCATCCTTCAACCAGATAAAACTGTTCGTATATCGTGAAAGCTTAAAATTCTCATTTAAATCCTTCATGATAAACCGCTTATTTTTACAATTTAACTCGCTTGGAATCAAATCAAAAATGTTCTCAAGATACAATTTATTTTGAGGGTCGTACTTCCCAATATCCCTCTTATATGCGTTCAGAATACTTCTCTGCTCGCGTACCACTTCCTGTATATTATTGGTGGCAAGATACTTATTTACCGCCGCAGGCATCCCTCCGACAATCAGATACAGGCGAAACAGCTCCAGCATCTTCTCATGTATGAACGAATCCAGAGGAGCCCGGTTAAAAAAATGCTCCTTCAGTTCCGAAATCACCCGTTCGGAAACCCCGTTTGCCATCGCAAACTCCTCAAAATCCAGCGGAAACATCTCTTCCACATCCATATAGCCTACCGGCACGGAGCGAATGTCCTTTAAATCCACACCGAGCAGGGACCCACTCAGCACATAACGGTAACTTCCCTCTTCTACTAAAAACTTAATTGCTGTCACAATCTCTTTACATTCCTGCACTTCATCGAGAAAAATCAAAGTTTCTCCCGGAATCAGCTTTTTCTCGGTCATCAGGGACAAACGCAACACCAGATCCGAGCTGTCCTTACCGTTCTCAAATAGCTCTCTTGCTGACTTATTCTCTAAAAAATTGATTTCGACAAAAGAAGTAAAACGCTTTCCGAATTCGCGTACAATAAATGTCTTTCCCACCTGTCTCGCCCCGGTCAATAACAACGCTTTCTTATCGTTGCCCTCATAAAACCGTTGTAATTTCTGTTCCACTTTTCTCGACAGCATGGCATACACCTCCTGTTCCTACAAGCAGAATAGCATAAAATCATTTATTTAACAATACTTTTTATACATTAGTCCGTTTTTCCAACGCTTTTTTCTCTGCTTTGTCCGTTTTTTCCGACGCTTTTTTTACCTTTTTGTCCGTTTTTCAAAAAAAGTGCGGAGGCCGTCATTCGACGACCTCCTGTTACTATCTGCTAGCTTCTCAGTTCTACACCATAGCTCTTACCAAGCTGCTTTATAATCTTCTTTACGAAACCGTCTACAGACTCCGCGGTAAACGCTTCCTCCTTCGGCGTGAACACAACGGAGAACGCCATGCTCTTCTTGTCCGCCGCTATCTGCTCGCCCTCGTAGATATCAAAAAGATTGATGCTTGAGATGTACTTGCAGGACTCCTTCATAACCTTTTCGATTTCGCCGCAGGTAATCTGACGGTCTACGACAAATGCAAGGTCTCTCTTTTCCTCCGGGAACTTGGAAAGCGGTGTAAATACAGCCTTCTTTCCGTACCATTTCGATACGGTCTTTAAATCCATCTCAAGGATATATGCCGGGGTACGAAGGTCACATGCATCCGAAACATCGTAAGCAAGCTTGCCGAAGTATCCGATTTCCTCACCCTCACACAAAATCTTTGCGGTCTGATACGGATGTAAGAAAGTATTCTGCATGGTCTCATAGGTGAACTCAAGCTGTAAGGTATCTGCTACCTTCTCTGCCATACCCTTCATGGTATAGAAGCTCTCCTTCTCACCGAACAAACCGATACAAAGTCTTGCCTTCTCATCCGGATATCTGGTAAGCGGCAGCTCATACGGCAGGAATACATTACCGATTTCAAACAGTCTTCCCTCTAAGTTACCCTTCTTCTGGTTGGATGCAATCGCATTAATCATGGAAGCCGCAAGCGTCGTTCTCATCAGAGAAAGCTCCTCACTAATCGGGTTCATGATACGGATTGCCTTACGCTCCGTCGCATCCTCCGGAAGCTTTAACATATCAAGGTCCGACGGAGAGAAGAAGGAGTAATGAATGCACTCGTACGCTCCTGCGCTGCAAAGTGCTCTCTTTAAGTGAAGCTCTGTCTTCTGTGCCTGATTCAGACCACCTATTGTTACCTGTGCGGACGGCATAAATGCCGGAACCACATGCTCGTAGCCATACAGACGGATAACCTCCTCCGCCACATCCTGATAGGTCTCCATATCCTCACGAAATGCCGGAACCTGAAGCGTTAAGGTATCTCCCTCAATCTTCGGTGCAAAGGTAAGGTTATTCATTATTCTTAAAATATCATCATTCGGAACGGTGATACCGAGGCACTTATTTACCTTATCAATGCTTACGGTTAACTCTCTCGGCTCTACGCTGTTACCGGTATTGACATCCACATGAGTATGCCCTACCTTACCGCAGCCAAGCTCCTCAATTAAGTGAAGGGCTCTCTTCATTGCCATTACGGTAGCATATTCGTCAACACCCTTTTCATAGCGTGCACTTGCATCGGAACGCTTACCGAGTGCTCTGGACGTTCTTCTGATGTTATCTCTTGCAAACTTTGCGGACTCAAACAATACTGCGTTCGTGGTCTCGCGGATTTCGGAATTTAAGCCACCCATCACACCTGCCAGAGCCACCGGCTTCACACCGTCACAAATTAACATGTTGGCATCCGTCAGCGTCAGCTCCTGCTCATCTAAGGTCACAATCTTCTCGCCGTTTACCGCACGTCTTACATTGATTGCATTGCCCTCTAAGGTGCTAAGGTCAAACGCATGCATCGGCTGACCGAGCTCCTTCATAATATAGTTTGTAATATCTACGACATTGGAAATCGCATCTATTCCGACAAGAGCCAGCCTGCGCTTCATCCATGCCGGAGACTCCCCAATCTTAACATCGGTTACGTAATGCGCACTGTAGCGCGGACACAGCTCCGGGCAATCCACCGTTACGGAAAATCCTTCCAAAGCAGCGTCAGTCTCCGTATAATCCAGAGCCGGCAGCTTTATCTCCTTTTCAAGCACTGCCGCAACCTCTCTTGCGATACCGAAAATGCTCTGACAGTCCGGACGATTTGCGGTAATGGCAATATCAAAAATCCAGTCATCAAGACCGAGCATCGGCTTTACATCCGCACCGATTTCGGCATCCTCCGGAAGTACCAAAAGTCCGTTATAGCCTGCGCCTGGATACATATTCTCGCTGACGCCGAGCTCTACCCCGGAACAAAGCATACCAAAAGACTCATAACCGCGAAGCTTACCCTTGCCGATGGTCATAACCCCCTCTACCGTCTTGTGATCCTTTGCGGTCGCATACACCGTAGCACCCACCAGTGCTACCGGGAATTTCCCGCCGGCTGCCACATTATCGGCACCGCAGCAAATCTGAAAAGTGCCGTGCTCGCCGCAATCCACCTGACACACATGCAGGTGTGTCTCCGGAATTGGCTCACAGGTCAGTACCTTACCTACTACGACCTTACTGATATCCTTACCGACTTCATATAATTCTTCTAC
>JAQXOR010000017.1 GCA_029099805.1 Lachnospiraceae bacterium | reverse complement strand
ATGTTACTTCTCTTGATTATAAAGAACTGAATAATGCTCTCCGGAACTCCAGTGAGGACTGCTCCATTACCGGCTGCTGCGGACAGCGATTTATTGCTGCAGGAATGTCCGGTAAAAATATCACCATAAACGGCATCCCCGGCAATGCTCTCGGTGCCTATCTGAACGGTGCAACGATTACCGTCAATGCTAATGCACAGGATGCAGTTGGCGATACCATGAACGAAGGCAAAATCATCATTCACGGCAACATCGGAGATGCCGCCGGTTATGCAATGCGCGGAGGTCGTATTTTTGTCAAAGGAAACGCCGGATACCGTGCCGGAATCCATATGAAGGCTTACAAGGACAAGGTTCCGGTTATGGTAATCGGAGGCACTGCCGGAAGTTTTCTCGGAGAATATCAGGCCGGTGGTGTTATTGTCGTTCTTGGTCTTGAGGCGATCGACAAAAAAATTGTAGGCTTTTTCCCTTGCACAGGAATGCATGGCGGAAAAATGTTTCTTCGGTCCGACTGCGCGGACATCAAATTTCCAAGTCAGGTGACCGCCCGTCCTGCAGGAGCTGAAGATATGGAAGAGCTTACTGAGTACATAGAAGAATATTGTAACTTATTCGGCTATAATAAAGAAGAGGTGTTAGCCGCTCCTTTCACTGTCGTAACACCGGACAGTAAAAATCCGTACAAGCAAATGTACGTGGCAAACTAAAAGAAAGCAGGTAGGAAATTATGAAGTATTCAAAGGAAGAGGTAATGCAGTATGTCCTGGAGGAAGATGTAAAGTTTATACGACTGGCCTTTTGTGACGTATTCGGTAAACAGAAAAACATATCCATTATGCCTGAGGAACTGCCGCGTGCCTTTGAATACGGAATTGCTTTTGATGCTTCCGCAATTGCAGGCTTTGGTGATGAATCCCGTTGTGACCTTCTGCTCCATCCGGATGCGGAAACCTTGATGTTGCTTCCGTGGAGACCGGAGCACGGCAAAGTTGTCCGCATGTTTTCCAGTATTTCTTACCCTAACGGCGCCCCGTTTAAATGTGATACACGCAGCCTTCTCAAAAAAGCTGTTGCAGATGCGGCAAAGGCAGGCTATAGTTTTGCCTTTGGCTCCGAACAGGAATTTTATCTGTTCAATCTTGACGAGAACGGAACCCCAACGAAAGTCCCGTATGACAATGCAGGGTACATGGATATTGCACCAGAAGACCGCGGGGAAAATATTCGTCGCGAAATATGCTTAACCTTAGAACAGATGGGAATTCCGCCGGAAAGCTCCCATCATGAAGAAGGTCCGGGGCAAAACGAAATCGACTTCCGCTATTCCGATGCAATGGCTGCTGCCGACAATGCGATGACCTTTCAGACAGTTGTAAAAACAGTGGCACGCCGCAACGGACTATTTGCCGACTTTTCGGCAAAGCCGCTGGATGCCGAACCGGGAAACGGTTTTCATATCAATATATCGGTTAAGCCAAGTAAAGATTCCGCAAACCTCAACCATATGATTGCCGGCATTCTCAATAAAGTAGAGGAGATGACTGCATTTTTGAACCCTACCGAAAACTCTTACAAGCGTTTTGGTCAGAATAAAGCACCGGGATATATCTCCTGGTCAAGTGAGAACCGTTCCCAGCTTATCCGTATTCCTGCTGCTGTCGGTGAATACCGCCGCGCAGAGCTCCGCTCTCCGGATCCGACTGCAAATCCTTATCTGGCATTTACACTTATGATCTACGCAGGGCTTTATGGGCTGGAAAACAGGCTTGAATTACCGGAAGCGATAAATACCAACCTTTATAAGGCAGATGCTAAAATCCTGGCAAACCTAAAAAAACTGCCGGATTCTTTAAGCTACGCCTGCAAAATTGCATACGCAAGTGATTTTATCAAAGCTCATATACCGGAAGCAATTTTAGATATTTATTGCAATAGATAAAGCCGGCTGGCAAAGAGAAAGGAGGGAGCAAAATGAGTCTAAAGGAACGGATGTACAGCGTTCTGATTGTTTCGGCGGCTGAAAACCTGAATACCGCTCTCCATACTTTGCTCCCGGAATCCAAGTACAATCCCGTACACACAGTAACAAGTGTAAGTGCGGCCAAACGAATCTTTGCAGATCGTAATTATGACTTTGTCATTATCAATTCTCCCCTGCCGGATGATACCGGCTCCCGATTTGCCATTGATTGCTGCAACTCAAAAAATACCGTTGTACTTCTTCTGGTACGTTCCGAATTTCATGCCGATCTCCACGATAAAGTAGCGGAACACGGAGTTTTTACCCTTCCAATGCCGTCCTCAAAGCCAACAATCACCACGGCTCTCGGATGGATGTCCAGTGCAAGAGAACGGCTCAGAAAATCGGAGAAGAAAACTCTTTCCTTAGAAGAAAAAATGGAAGAAATCCGTATCGTAAACCGTGCAAAATGGCTTCTTATCAGTGAAATCAAAATGGAAGAGCCGGAAGCACACCGGTATATAGAAAAACGTGCAATGGATCAATGTATTTCCAAACGCGAAGTAGCTGAAGATATTATCAAGACTTACTCCTAATGGATTTTCAGTGACATCGTGTCTTGTCGTTCTCCTTTTATACGCAAATGAGTGAAAGAAGATAAAAAGCTGTCTGAAGATTTTCACAGGCTTCCACTATTTTTATTTCGATTGTGTGTTCCTTTTTCTCGCCATGATGAAGGATCCTTTGCAAAAACAGACAGTCTCCCCAATCCTGTTCAAAATTAGCGTCAAGTAACACAGCGTTTGCAATATCGCCGTCAAGCACAAGACTGGCTACAGGTGCGGGTCTGTGAATCGTTTTACGGTACTGTACCGCAATACAGGAAGCATTCACGGTAAAGCAAATGGTATCTCCTACCTTTCGTCCAATCCAGCCGTTTTTAAAGAAATCCAGATGTCCCTTTTTCTCTTCCGTATCTGTGTAAAATCCTTTCAGGAGCGGTGAAGCGTTCCGAATCGTCAGTCTCTCTGCCTGTTCATATGCATTTATTGTCATCGGAAAAATTTTCGTCTCTGTTTCCGACGGCTCAAATATTTCATTACAATCCCAGACATTCTGCAATAGCTTACAGATTTCTCCGGCAACCAGCTCATGCCCCTTATCATTCGGATGCAAATTATCGGGAGTCAGTTCTGCTCTCCGAAATTCACCGGCCTCAATCCGCCGCAGTAAAGTATCCTTTATGCTGACATGTGGAATCCCGTAGTGGTCTGCCACTTCATTATGTGCGTCCTGCGCATTACTGCCTGTATCATAACACACATTATTCAAAACAATTACAGCAGGTTCCGTTTCTGAATAATAGATTCTTCTTATTACGCCTTCAAACGTCTCCTGTAAAAAAGACACATCGGACATATCATCATTCACAGAAAAATCAAGTACTACAAAATCCGGTCGGTAAATGAGCAAGTCCTGATACACTCTGGAAACGCCAAAATGCGAATCTGTACCACCAATTCCGGCATTCACATAATGAAATTCCGCCTGCGGGAACTTCTCCTGCCACCACGTAAATACCCGATATGCATAGGTCAGCCTGTCACTGCTTGCCAGACTCCCCTGAGTAATCGAGCCACCCAGAAATCCGATTGTGAGCGTCTCTCCGTTTTCCGCCCGTGTCATCAATTTTTTCAACCGATTTACCGTTTTCATTTTTTCCTCCTGCACCGGTACTCATTTCTAATCTACTACCGACTTCATCTTCCACTGAATGCTTGAGAAACTGCATCCAAAAACTTTATCTCTGCTTTTTTAAGTATTTAGCAGTAATTGTAGTACCGGTTTCCAACATTTCTTTCGGCGTCCCGGTAAATACAATCCTGCCGCCCTTTGTACCGCCATCAGGGCCTATATCAATAATATAATCCGCCAGCTTCATCACATCCGTATTATGTTCAATCACAATTACCGTATTTCCCCGGTCAACGATTGTCTCCAAAATAGTTACTACCCGCTCAATATCTGCCGCATGTAAGCCGGTCGTAGGTTCATCCTGAATATATATATTCCCTTTTTTCTTTATATTCTGTGCAAGCTTTACTCTCTGATGCTCTCCTCCGGAAAATGTGGAAAGAGGCTGCCCTAATGAGATATATGGAAGTCCCACCTCCATAAGAGCATCCAATGTCTGCTTGATTTTCTTATGACCGGAAAAAAATTCAAATGCCTCTTCCACACTCATTTTCAGCACATCCACAATGGTTTTTCCTTTGTAGGAATACCGTAATGCCTCCTCACTGTATCTGGTTCCGTTGCAATATTCACAGGTAGTCGTCACAGGCTCCATAAACACTAGCTCTGTTGTAATTGCTCCACGTCCTTTGCAATGCGGACATGCGCCCTTTCCGTTAAAGGTAAACAAACTGTCTCCTACCCCGTTTTCCTTTGCAAATACCTTTCTGATTTCATCAAAAAAGCCCAAAAAAGTACAAACTGTGGAACGACCTGTTGCGGTAATCGCGCTTTGGTCAATCAAAACAACCTGCTCCTCGTACTGCTTTGCAAAGACATCACGAATTAGAGAAGACTTTCCGCTTCCCGCAACTCCTGTTACCACCGTTAATATTCCGAGAGGAATATCCACATCAACATTCTTCAGATTATGCAGACTTGCCCCTCTGACCGGAAGAAAGCCCTTTGGCGTACGAACCTGTTCTTTCACTTTGATTTCGGTACATAACGCATCTGCCTCTGACTCTCGGCTGCGATTGTATCAAAAACAATGCTCGATTTTCCCGAACCTGAGACGCCCGTAAATACTACGATTTTATTCTTTGGAATATCCAGTGAGATATTTTTCAGGTTATTCTGCTTTAAGCCTCTTATTTTTATCGGTTCCATATCTTACCTCCATAATAAAGCATCTGCCTGCAAATGGTGTTCTATTTGAAAATCCCTGTCTGCCCTTCCAAATAGGATTCTATATTCTCCCCTTAAGGGGAGAGTCAAGCACTTTTTAATATCTCCTGATAGTTCCTTATGCGTTCATCTCATCCACCAGTTCTGCAGGCTTTACTGTCATCTCAACCCAGGCAGGCAGAAAACCGCTCTTGATTGCATTTCCGGACGACCTAAGGTTCGACCATGCACAACAGTAGAATGGTACCTTTCCCCTATCCAGAATTTCAACTGCAAGATTACTGGTTAATGCAGCCGCAATTCCTCTTCTTCTGTACTCAGGCAGTACATCCACGCCAATCTGCCACATTGTCTCACAATCAGCACTGCACCCCGCTAACCCAATCAGTCTTCCGTTGTCATATGCCCCAACACCTAAAACATCAAGCTCCTTTCTGGCTTCACATAAGGCATTACTCCATTCCGGCAAATACAGTTCTCGAAAATCCTTACTCTCAAGAACTCTCAGTTCATACTCACAGGACAGACGTGTCAATTTCGATAGATCCGGCAAAAAATATTCTGCCATAAAGCATACTCTCTGTCCGAATTCGGACATGCGGTCATCCAGCCAATGCATATTTGGAGTTTCAAAACAGTGGTACCAGCTAAATTTTCCTATGTACTGTTCCACTATGCCCCTATATTCATCGCGAACCGATGCCACAATATTGTTTCCGTACGAAACCAGATTACAGGCAATCGGCTCCCGGTAGTATTTTCGCGCCTTTGGTCCCACCTCAGACTTTACAATCACATTCGTCTCCTGCAGAAAATCTGTCGCCTTCGCATTCAAGTCCGCCGCCGATTGTTCCATTGCTATCCGAGAAATCATCTGATTTGTTAATCTTCTTCTGCAACTTGCTACCGTTCTTGCAAACAAAAGATTTTGCCGCCACGCAGGCATCTGCAATTTCTCACAGACATAACTTACCAATTCAGGAAGTTCCGTACGATACTCCGCTTCGTTCACGCAGGATTCGAGTTCATCAATTACCTTCCTTGCATCCGTAATCTTTTCCTTCATCATCTCGAAAGAGTATGCCCTATCCCACGCAGGATAGAAAACCTGTACATCAGACAGAGCTTCTATTTTCTGCAAAGTGTGCCCGGTATTCGCACTATCAATAAAAATAGGAATATCACCTCTTACCGGCACAGCATCACCAAGAAACACACAGTCTCCTACCCGATAGGAAAGATCATCAAAGGAATGTCCCGGCGTACCAATCACCTCAATCTGAATACTATCCGATATACGGATACAGTCTCTATCCTTCACAACATGGTCAACAGGTGTGGATTTTCCTGCCAGATGATAAAAATTCGGTATGGGGCGTTGCTCAAACTGTAAATCAATATCTTCTATCCATGGACGTTCCCCCTCACTTGCATAAACCTCAGCCCCATAGGTTTCACGAAAATAGTTCGCCGTACCAATATGGTCCGGATGTGCATGTGTCAGCAAAATTGCTTCTAAATCCCCCGGCTTATGTCCCATTTCTGTAATCATTTCTTCAATCATTCTCTCACTTCCTGCAACCCCGGAGTCAATCATAATCAAAGCTTTTTCCGCATCAACCAGGTATACATATACAAATCTTTCGATCTCCGGTGTCACATAAAACGGAATCTTAATTTGTTTTACTCTCATGAGCGATTCTCCTTTTGTACGCAACCGTTCCTTATAACATCAATCTGTAAATTGCCTCCACATCCTTCTGACAGAGACTTACGAAGCCTCCGACCTGACCACTCTCATTCCCCTTTCCAAAACAGCATGTGTAGGCCATCTTTTCAATGTCCTCTTCCTTTGCGCCAAGCTCTTCAAAATTCTTTGGCATACCAATCGAAATCAGGAAATTACGAAGTGCCTCAATCCCTTCCTTTGCAGTAACCTCAGGATGCGCAAAGTCCATCTGACAGCCCCACACTCTTACCGCAATCTGTGCAAACCGCATCACGTCATGCGACAGATTGTAGGTAAATACAGCAGGCATTGTAACAGCAAGACCTGCACCATGTGCACAATCATAAACCGCAGACAGCTCATGCTCAATCTGATGACTTGTCCAGTCCTGGGAACGTCCCACTCCTACAATATTGTTGTGAGCCACCATACCGGCCCACATAATATTTGCTCTGGCTTCGTAGTCTTCGAGATTTTTCATCACCTTCAGAGCTTCTGTCTTCATTGTGAGGAGTAAAGCTTCAATCAGACGGTCTGTAACCTCCACATCCTTTGAATTCGTTAAGTAGCGTTCATATAAATGTGCGATAATATCCGTAATCCCGCACGCTGTCTGATAGGCAGGAAGCGTCTGAGTAAGCTCCGGATTTAAAACAGAGAACTTCGGACGAATTGCATCTCCGGAAGCCCCTCGCTTTATCATTCCGTCCTCGTTCGTTATAACGGAATCCGGGGAGCCCTCCGAACCTGCAGCGGCTATTGTTAAAACAGTTCCAACCGGAAGAGCCTCCTCAATACGCTTCCCCTGATAGAAATCCCAAAAATCACCGTCATATACTACTCCTGCAGCGATTGCCTTCGCAGAATCTATGGTACTTCCTCCACCTACCGCAAGAATAAAATCAACCTTTTCCTCTTTACAAAGCTTAATTCCTTCATATACAAGACCACTTCTCGGATTCGGCATTACACCGCCGAGCTCGATAAACTCCAGTGCTTCCTCCTTAAGAGACTTCTTCACTCGGTCTAATAATCCGGAACGAACCACGGAACCACCGCCATAGTGAATTAATACCTTACTGCCACCAAACCTCTTTACCAGCTCTCCACAGTCACTTTCACGTCCCTTGCCAAATGCAAAATATGTCGGCGCATAAAAATTAAAGTTTTCCATTCTAAACCCTCCTGAGTTATTTGGTCTAGTTATTTGCAGAATGATGTACTAGCCTTATATCTTCTTTATCTTACCATTTTTAGTTCTAACAGACAACTCCATTTCCATCACAATACAATAACATTTTCAAATTTTATTTTACTTCTTTGAAAGAATGGACTATAATACAACCGATAAGAAAAGCAAAACATGAGATAAGCGGAGAACGACGACCATGAACAAAGATTTGACTATCGGAAATCCTCAAACCGTACTGTGGAAATTCTGTATGCCATTATTCGGCAGTATTATTTTTCAACAGATATATAATATAGCAGATAGCCTGATTGCCGGCAAGTTTATCGGTGAAAATGCGTTAGCCGCAGTCGGTAACAGTTATGAAATCACTCTGATTTTTCTTGCCTTTGCATTTGGATGCAACATGGGCTGTTCTGTAATCGTTTCAAAACTATTCGGTGCAAAAGATTTGAAAGGAATGAAGACAGCCGTTTCTACTGCCTGCATCTTCAGCGGAGTCATCTGCCTGCTCCTAATGGTGTTTGGTATCGCAGGCTCTAAAACTTTGCTAAGACTAATTCAAACTCCGGATGATGTGTTTACTGACTCCAAAGTGTATCTGGACATTTACACCTGGGGATTGCCTTTCGTATTCTTTTACAATATCGCAACCGGTATTTTCTCCGCACTCGGAGATTCCAAAACGCCGTTCTGCTTTTTAGCAGCCTCTTCTCTTGCCAATATCGCGGTTGATCTCTGGTTTGTTAAGGTTTTCAGGATGGGGGTGGCCGGAGTCGCCTGGGCAACCTTTCTCTGTCAGGGAATCAGCTGTATCCTTGCCATGACTACCGTCTTTCGCAGACTGGCAAAAATCAGGCTGAAAGAAAAAGCACGCATCTTTGATAAGTCTATTTTAAAACAAATCATTGTCATTGCAATTCCAAGCACCTTACAGCAAAGCTTTATCTCCTTTGGCAACATCGTAATTCAGGGGATTATCAACGGATTTGGTGCACCTGTTATGGCAGGGTACTCCGCCGCCGTCAAACTAAACAATTTAGTGATTACCTCCTTTACCACGATTGGCAACGGAATATCCAATTATACCGCCCAGAATCTGGGAGCCGGAAAACCATCCCGAATCTGGCAGGGCTTTCACGCCGGACTCAGGATGGTCTGGATGCTTTGCGTCACTCCGGTTCTGCTTTACTTTTTCGGTGGCAGCTATGTTGTCCGCTTTTTCATGGACGAGCCAACCGAGCTTGCAATCGATACCGGGGTCATTTTCTTAAAAATTCTTTCCCCGTTCTATTTTGTTATCTCCATGAAGTTAGTTGCTGACGGAATTTTGAGAGGTGCCGGGGAGATGAAGAAATTCATGACAGCAACCTTTACCGACTTAGTATTACGTGTTCTGTTAGCCTTCATTTTTTCAAAGACCGTTCTGGGCTCAACCGGAATCTGGTGTGCCTGGCCGATCGGATGGAGTATCGCAACCTTTTTATCTATCGCCGCTTATACAACACTATTTCCGGGTCAGAGCCATTGCAGCCGTACTCACAAACCAGAATAAACTCCCGGCTTGCTACCACGCCATAACACCGTTCCCTGTTTTTGCGTTCAATCTGATTGCCGAAATAGATATCCCTATCATTCAAAAACTTTACAGTAGAACCATTTGCGAATTGATACTCCAAATTTACGTAAAATCCATTTAGCAGATTCAGATTCTCTACAGAAAGGTCCGGAATCTTCAGGTCATTGATTTCGTGAATCAATTCCTCCTTGAGTTTCAAAAAAGCT
>JAQXOR010000016.1 GCA_029099805.1 Lachnospiraceae bacterium | reverse complement strand
AGAAATTACAAAATCTTTCATTTTGCGTAACAATTCCAAAGTCCCAAACTTTGCCCTATTATAGCAGAAAAACCACGGTATTTAAACCAGTCTCCCAATTGTCTGATTTTGGGTCTAACTTTTGGAGGTCGGTTCAATCCACCGTGGCTTATATTATTGCATTTCAGAGAATGCGAATAGCAACTACACAGACTGCTTATCAGGTCCTATCAACCTTTATGCCACTTTTACTACAGTGCCACCTTATTCCCTATGCAAGCACCATACGTCCTGGCTTTCCTGTTACCACCGTATCTTCCCCATCATACCTTACCTCTGCGCCTTCCACAGAACTTACCTTCCGGTTCACCAATCTCACGGTATACGGTTTCTTCGCCTCTGTCTCAATCGTAATCCTTCCGTCTTCCTGACTGACAACCATTTTCAGCTCTTCCTTTTTATCCATGCCGTACACGGACTTTTCTGTCGTCGTGCCGTCAGAAAGCTCATAAATCCGCAGTTCCACACCATCCGCGTAGTCATAGTCCGGCTTGTCGTCTCTTGCGCCGAGTGCGATAACGGAGCCCTCCTTTACCATGAGTGGAAGGCTGAAGTAATCGTGGTGCTCGGTGTACCATTTGCCGCCCTCTACGACTTTGCCGGTGAAAAAGTTCGTCCATCTTCCTTCCGGCAGGTAGTATTCGGCGATGCCATCCTCACTAAACAGCGGTGCCACTAAAAGGCTGTCGCCCAGCATATATTGCTTGTCCAGATAGCTGCAATTTCTGTCCCCGCTAAATTCCAACACCATACTGCGCATGGTCGGGATACCGGTTTTGCTTGTATAGATTGCCGTTTCATACAGGTACGGCATCAGCCTTGCCTTCAAGCGGGTAAAGAATCTGCACACATCCACCGCCTCTTCGTCGTACACCCACGGCACGCGGTATGACGTACTTCCGTGCAGACGACTGTGGGAGGAGAGCAGGCCGAATGCCACCCAGCGTTTGTATACGTCCGGTGTTGAGGTATGCTCAAAGCCGCCGATATCATGAGCCCAGAAGCCGAAGCCGCTCATCATCAGGGACAATCCGCCCCGCAGGCTCTCCTCCATGGACTCATAATCCGACCAACAGTCACCGCCCCAGTGTACCGGGAATTTCTGACCACCCACTGTCGCGGAACGGGCAAATAATACCGCCTCGCCCTTTCCGCGTTTCCGCTCCAGAAGCTCATACACACATTTATTGTACAGATAGGTATAATAATTGTGCATTTTCTTTGGGTCGGAACCGTCAAAATACACCACATCCGTCGGAATCCGTTCACCGAAGTCCGTCTTAAAGCAGTCCACACCCATCTCTAACAGCACTTCCAGCTTTTCCTGGAACCATGCATACGCCGCCGGATTCGTAAAGTCTACAATCGCCATGCCCGGCTGCCACATATCCCACTGGAACACCTGCCCGTTCGGCCGCTTGATAAAGTAGCCCTTTTCCATTCCTTCCTTAAACAGCTTGGACTCCTGCCCGATATAAGAATTAATCCAGACACAGATATTTAAGCCCTTTTCTTTGATTCGTTTCAACATGCCCACCGGGTCCGGGAACACACGCTCATCCCACACAAAGTCCGACCAGTGAAATTCCTTCATCCAGCAGCAGTCAAAGTGAAACGTCCGAAGCGGAATCCCACGGTCAAGCATCCCGTCGATAAAGCTCATAACCGTTGCTTCGTCGTAGCTTGTAGTAAAGGACGTGGACAACCACAGTCCGAAGGTCCACGGTGCCGGAAGCGACGGCTTTCCGGTCAAATCCGTATATGCCACAAGCACATCCTTCATGGAGTCACCGCCGAAAAGGAAATAATCCAAATACCCGCCCTCGACCGAGAACTCCGCTCTTGTTACCATTTCGGTGCCGAGCTCAAAGGATACCCGCTCCGGGTGATTTACAAGCACACCGTAATTACGGTTTGAGAGATAAAACGGAATATTTTTGTATGCCTGCTCCGTACTTGTACCGCCGTCCTCATTCCAGATATCAATGCTCTGCCCGTTTTTCACAAACGGCGTAAAATGCTCGCCAGTGCCGTAAAGGAGCTCGCCTACTCCGAGTGTAAGCTGCTGGCGCATGTAGGTATCCACATTGTCGCCCTTATCATAATAATCGCCCTTCCAGTTTGTCTTCATCAGTGCAAGGTCCTTGCCGGAGCTTTTCGTCAGTACCTTACCGTCTCTTGCATACACCATGGACCACGGATTTTTCGTAATCGTAAGACTCAGCTTTCCGCTTTCTACCACTATCCTTTCATCCGTTTCCGTTACCGCGAGCGGCATTTCCTGCAGATTCAGCTCAAATGCCGGTTCTGTCACAACCGCCCCCAGATGATGATAGGTCTGTACGCGGAGTACATCCTCTCTCGGAGAAGTAATCTTTACCGTCAGATTAATTCCGCCAAGCGTACACCCCTTATTGTAAACACGACTAGTCGGTGCACAAATCGTCACCTCGGTCTCCGTCACCTTTGTAAAATAGGCCTCCGCCGGTGCAAAGCACTGACAGCCTTCCTTCTGTAACCAGCATCCGTTGTTAAATTTCATACGCCTTCTCCTCTTTAAAAAATTTGTCCTCATCGGCCTGCTACAGCCTTTGCGGTCATTCGCTACTACAGCCATGAGTTATACCTCTACTTGCAAAGCGTCTCCCATATCGTCTGTCCATATAAACGAATCGCAAAATCATTCGGGTGATTCACACAGTTTCCGCTGTATTCGTAATAGGTTTTCCCCCGTTTTTCCATTTCTTTAAACATACTGTGTACCGGAGCCGCTATCACACCGGAGTGTTTCTCCGCATAGTCCTGTAAGTTCTTCTCGTAGGTTAGCATAAACTCATTCTGATAGGTCTCAATCTCCCTGTTGGCAGTCATGGCCGGGTAAAGAACGAACTCGCACTTCGGGTTTCTTCCGCGCAGCTCGTTCATAATGGTTTCGATATATCCCATGAATTCCTCTGCGGGGTCCCACATACAATTCATTCCGAAGCCGATAAATACCAAATCCGGAGTATCGACACGGTCAAATAATTCCGTCACATGCTCTACGCCCCATTTTGCCGTGGAACCGCCGGAGGACAGATTATCCTTTGTAATCGTCGCCTGTGGGTATGCCTCACGAAGCTTTCCTGTCACCAGCTCCGCCCAAACAGGTAGATACGGGTAACGGTCAGACTGCACCTTCATCGGTGCAAGAGAGCCCATATCGACTGCCGGTTCATCGGCACCGCTTGCCTCCCAGCCTGCTGTAATACTGTCCCCGAAAAAAACAATATGAAGCGGTTCTCCGGCTTCCAGCTTCTCATAGGTACGTACCAGCTTCTCCCCCTGACGCTCCGGGATACAGCCGGTCCATGCCCCCTCTGCCTCATACGTTACCAACGTCTGATAAGTATACACATTCGGCAGAATACGGACAAACTGCTCCTTGCCCGGCATGCAAAGCCATCCCGCCCAAGGCTGTCCGGTATAGCTTTCACAATACTCTGCCCTCGCAAGCACCGGAATCCTGCTGCCCTCGGTACGCCTGATTCCGTACTCTGTCACTTCGTAATCCTTCTGTTCCTCATATTCTACTGTTCCGTCATGATTCGTAACCTTACTGATTTTCTTCGGCATATACAAAAGATGCCCACCCTGCTCTTTTCCCGTTGCATCCTCATAAAAGCACACGGATTCCTCGTAGATTTCTCCACCCTTCCAAACCGGTGCCAGCCATTCCTGCAAATGAGATTCCTTCATAAATCTGTCCTCCGTATTTACATAAATATCTCTTATTTCATCTTTCACATTCACTATTACCTACTGTTAACAGTATACTACAAGACGAAAGATTTCTCAATCAAAATAGCGGACAACCTCGCGCACAACCTCACGTATGAGATACCCCAAACACTTCCGAAATCAGTTTTCATCCGGGCACGTAAAGCCGAATAGGACAAAAGTCCTAACAAAATTGTTAGTTTTTATTGACAATCCGTTTTCCTAAGGTATAATAATAACAAAAACGGATTAGGATAAATTATTGAGATAGACAGCATTCCTATCTTTGTATGGGAATCATGGTTCTGTAAGGAAAGGAGTATATCATTATGAAGAAGAATTGGAACAAACCAACAGTAGAAGAATTAGCGATTAAGCTTACCGCGAAGAATTTCGGTCTCGTAGATACTGAACCGGGGGGAGTATGCCCTGTTTGTGGAAAGAAATGGACCGGAAACCCTAATGAAAGCGCACATAAGGGTTGGTGCACCTATGACTCTTCTCAGAACTCATAAGTATCCGTCTATGCAACTTATTGGATTCTGTTAGCTTAAAAGCCCTCGGCGTTAGAAACATCAAGGGCTCTTTTCTTTCTCTTTTTCTCTTTTCACTATTCTCTTCTGCTTCGGCTTCCCGTTCCGGGTCACTTCCGGTTACGCCTTTACCGCCCACCTTAGCTTCGTGGATTTGGCACGCGGGTTCCGTCTGCACTCCTCCGCTGACGGCCGTATGACCTCCTCCGATGCCTCCTTATAGACACCCACTTTTTTTAACTGCTTAAAGGACTTCTTAACCAGCTGGTCCTCGCCCGAATGAAAGGTCAGAATCGCCACTCTGGCACCCGGCTTTAAAATCCCCGGAAGCTTTTCTAAGAATGCATACAGCACCTCAAACTCGCTGTTTACATCAATGCGGAGTGCCTGAAATACTCTCGCACAAGACTTTTTCACCGCTTCCTTCCGCTCCGCTGCCGGGAGCTTCTGTAATGCTTCCTCTATGGCATCCCTTAGCTCCGTGGTCGTCTCAAACCTCGCACCCCGCTTCATTCTCTGAAATACCGCCTTTGCAATTTCTTCCGCATAAGGCTCGTCGGAGTTTTCCACCATCATCCCGATAAATTCCTCTTTAGAAATGCTCCGCAGACGCTCTGCCGCGGACTGCCCGTGTTCCGGGTCCAGCCTAAGGTCCAGCGGCCCATCCGTCTTATAGGAAAATCCCCGCTCCGGGTTGTCTATCTGCATGGAGGACACGCCCAAATCCGCCAGCACAAAGTCAAACTTTCCGGCAGTCTCCGCCACCTCATCAATATTGGCAAAGTTCGTCTGACAGACGGTAAGAAGCTCCGGTCCGTAGCCTTTTTCCTCCAGACGTTTTTTCGTCTTTACAATCTCAATCGGATCCACATCCAGCGCAACCATATGCCCCCGACCTTCCAGTCTCGCAAGCATGGCACTCGTATGTCCGCCGTACCCAAGCGTAGCATCCAGACCCTGCTCTCCCGGCTGAATCTTTAACACCTCCAGTATCTCTTCCACCATAATGGACAGATGCATCCCTGCCGGAGTACTTCCCTTACTGATTACCTTTGCAACAGTATCCGCATACTTCTCCGGCTGGGCCTCCTTGTATTTTTCATGAAACGCACGCGGGTGGGTTCCTTTATATCTCACACGCCGTTTGTGCAAGGCTGCATTGTTCTGTTCGTCGGTCAAGAAAACACTCCTTTCTACCGATACTACATATTAAACTTTTCAATCAGTCCCTTCAAAAGATCCAGACTTTCTTCACTCTTACGCAGGTGATCGTATCCTTCTGCCGTCTTTTCCACCGCGACACCTATCTTTTCCGCAATCATGCTAACGCCATCCGCAGACTCCGTAATCGTTCGGTTCACACCATCCATAGTATCTACGATTACTGTTATCTTGCTTGTCAGGTCAGAAACCTTGGAATAAATCTGCTGCATAGATTCGGAAAAAGATACTGCATCCCTTTCATATCGCTCACCCACCTGACCGAACGAATCATAATCGGCAACCACCGTTTCCTCCAAAAAGCGCATGATAACCTGAATACAGTCTGTCATATTTTGAACCGCATCATTCACTTCGCCCACCGTCTGATTGATGACATCAACCGTCTCAAATGTCTGGTTTGCCAAAGCGCCGATTTCAGTAGCAACTACCGCAAAGCCTCTTCCAGCATCTCCCGCTCTCGCTGCCTCAATATTTGCATTCAGTGCCAGCAAATTCGTCTGAGAGAAAATGTTTCGAATGTTATCCGTAAGATCGTTAATCTTTGCAACCACCTTGGATTTTTCTACCGCCTCCTCTGTACGGCTCTTCATATCCGCGTATACTTCCATCGTCTTCTTATTGGAAGCAATTGTAGTATCACGCAGCCGCCTTGCACGTGTCATAATGTCCTTTGACTCATTCTGCTCCTTTTCGGAAAGCTCTTTAATATCTGCCGCATCGCTCTGAATCGCATCTATATTGTTCACAATCATGGTCGCACTGGCTGCGTTTTCTTCCATTCCAGCGGCCAACTCCTGGGTTGTCGCGGAATTATCTTCGGAAACTGTGTTATTCTCTCTCATGACATGGTCCAGTAACTCCATGTTCATTGACAAATTTTCCTTTATCTTCTCCATATTTGTTACCATCTCACGGAGAATCGAACGCATCTCATTTACTGCATTTGCCATAATTCCCGTTTCATCTTTTTTCTTTAAGAGCGTGTCAAAATTCTCTTCCTTTCGGAAATCAAGCTGGGACGTCTGCCGGATAATTTCTGTAATCCTCTTAATCGGGTTTGCAATATTACCACCGATTAAAATGCCGAGCACAGCCGAAATCACGATACCTAAAAGCAGGAAGCATAAAATCTTTATGGACAATGCATTCGCATTTGCCTTAATCTCATGTAACGGAACGGTTAATACCAGTTTCATTCCGTTTTTCAGTTCCATATAAGACAAGAACTTACTGCCGCCGTTGTAACTGTACTCCAGTGTTTTTCCCTGATTAGCGACATCCGCAATATACTCCTTCACAGGTGCCAGTTCACCGCTGTTATATTCTCCCAAGTCGGTCCCTGAAGGAATCTCCTTATGATGTAAAACATTTCCGGTAGAACTCACAAGAAATGAATAACCTGTATCAAACGCAACCGTACTGTCAGCCTGCTCAGTCAGTTGACTAAAATCAATATCCATTCCGATAATACCGACTGAAGTACCATCGATATATAGCGGAATAACATAGGAAATCATCTCAACATTGATATTTTCATTTAAATACGGATCCATCCAAAGAGGAGCTTTATTTGCTACCGGTATGTAATACCAGCCTACATGGGCCAAATCCCCCGGATCATACATACTGAAATCCGTCGGTGTGACGCTCTCAAACGGCGAATTCGTATCGTTTCGCGTCAGGAAAATCCCGGAAGTCGGTTCGGTAAACTCCGGATTATACCGGATATACGCGGTAATCGCACCATCGGTATGCTCCGCAAATGTCATGAATTCATTCATGAGTCCGTTCGTATATTCCTCCACATAGGCATTGTTGTTCTTAAACTTTGAAAACTCCAATCGTTCCATTGCAATTTCAGCTAAGGTGTCCACGGACTGTTCGACTCTCGAAATCAGTGCATCCATTTCTCCTCCGCTGATAGAGCAAATCTGCACCAGTTCCATTTACGCTGCCACATTCGAAACTTCTCTGGAGTCGGAAATGCTTAGTATGCTAATAATGCATGCCGAAATCAATGAACAAACCACAATCGCCGCAGTGATTCTCATTCTTATAGATTTCATAAATGTCGCTCCTTCCTTTGTACAATTCACAGTTTTCTCTACAAATTATAGCACAATTCGGAAGAAAACGCAACGTAAACATAATTCCAAAGAACTGATTTAGCCCTTATTCTATCTAATAACTGCGGTGACAACCGGTATCTGTATCTCGGAAAGCCACTCAGCCTCATTGTCCTTGTTCCAAGCCCCGTCAATATAGCTCTCCCGGATGCTGCCTGAAATGGTATATCCGTTTTCCTCAATATAGCGCAGCAAAACTGCATAGGTCTTAGGAAAATTATCATAAGAGCCTTTATGATAAATACATGCTGCTTCCACCTCCGGGAACTCCTTAAAATAGACCTTCTCAGACCCTTCTCTCCGTTCCGTTACAGCTTCACAGGCTTCTATCAGAATGTTCTCCTCCTGATATCCTGCCTCCGGATAGTTTGTAAAGCAGTACTCCGGCAATGCACATTCACACCCGATACGCTCCATCTCCGCCCCCATCTCCGGCATCACGGTAAACAGCTCATCATAGGAATGGATTCTTCTTTTCATGACTGCAGTCAGTACCGCCGGTATTTTTTTAGCAGTACCGGTGTATCAAGCGTATTTTCCGTGTCCGCAGAATAGCCGTCAATAACAGAAATCTGTCTTGTCAGCTCTGCAATCTGTGCCATCAGAGCCGCCTTTTTCTTTGCAAGAAAATTCTTCTCATCCAAAGTTCCGTTCAGACGCTTAATTTCCTCTAACGTAAATCCCGCCTGCTTTAACGCTGTCTATCGGTTCTCTAACAATTTTGTAAGGTTTGGGAAGGAAAGTGAAACACAAATCGGGTAAAACAATGCTCTTCGGAGAAAATCTCCAGACCGATATTCAGCTTTTTGCAAAGCTCACTGACGATGTACAACCCCATACCGGTACTTTGACCGCTGCTTCGTCCTATGGCACCGGTAAACCCGCGTTCCGTTACCCGATTCAGTTCATGAGCGGGAATCCCCGGACCATTGTCCGAAAAGGTCAGAATACCGTTTGCAAGCGTAATGCTGATCTGACAGCCCCTGCAGTATTTGGCGCAGTTGATAAGAAGCTGCTTGAGGATGAAGACAAAGAGCTTTGAATCGGTATATACAGAGCATTCTCCGTCTACAGTAATGTTGATATCGGCAGAGATTAATATCTCCATTTCCTCACGAATCGCCTGGTCGCATAGGTTATGCAGATTGGCATGGCTGATTCGTGTATCCTTTTCCATTGTTGTTAGCTTTGCATGAGTCAGGATTGTCTCCGTCAGATTATCTGCCCGACGCAGCTCCCGCCGAAGCTTCGCCGGGTCTCCGCCATTGGAGAGAATCAGCGAGCAGGCAGTAAGCGGCGTTTTAAGCTCGTGAACCCAGCTATCTACATAATCGCAGTATTCCTGTTTTTCCGCTCTGGCCTGCTCTACTGCCCCGATAGCCGAGCGTGAGATTTCCTTCATCAGCAGATAATAGGGAAGCTCCAGGGCGTCTTTCGGCCGCTCAATCGTTTCCCCGATCAGATATTTCTCCGACAGCTCGCTGAGCCTGTTTTGCAGCATTTTCAGTCGTCGGTTCATGCGCCGCCAGCCGAGGATAAATCCAAGAAATACTACCGCTGCCGCGCTAAACAGTAGTACGGCAAGCAGGGAAGCAGGTACGCCGCACAAATAAGAAACGAGAATCAAATAAAGTCCGCCAATCCCGGTTAAGCACAGGGAAACAGCCTTTGCGGCAAGATAATCACGAAAACTCATAGGCGGTACCCCACTCCCCGTACCGTGCGGATAAAGTCCTTTGCACCAATCTGCACCAGCTTTTCCCGAAGCCTGCCGATATTGACGTACAGAGTGTTTCCGTCGATATACATTCCGTTCGTCCACAAGTCTTCGATTAACTCATCCCGGGTACACAGCTCCTTCTGCATCAGGCACCACAGGATACGGGTTTCATTTTTTGTAAGTTCAATGCTATTGCCTTCAAAAACAGCCTTCATGCCCGGTAAGTCAAGAGTCAGTCCCCGAATGGTCATCGTCTCGTTTCCTGCACTTTTCAATATACGTCCGATTCGTGCCAGCAGCACGGAGGAGTTGTAAGGCTTGCGGATAAAATCATCTCCGCCCACGCCGAATGCCAGCAATTCATCCTCCGGGGTGTCTCTCGCTGTCAGAAAGATAACCGGTGTATCCGAGGTCTGCCGCAGCTTTCGGCAGAGGGCATAGCCGCTCTCTCCCGGCAGATTAACATCCATAAGTATAAGGTCACAGATCCCCTCCTCTACCGGCTGATATCCGTTGGTTGAGAGTAACGTTTTCAGTTCCGTGCGTATCGCATCATCGTCCTCGATTATTTTTATCCTTTTCATACGGTATCCTCGTTTCATAAATCAAATGTATCATCGTCTATCAATGCTATCATGCATTCAGCTGCCTCAGCGGCAAACTGCATACCACCTTATTTGCAATCACTATCCAAATAATCTATTTCAATTCTTCTGTCCATTTACCGTTTTCTTTATAAAAGAAATATTCGCTGATATTTTCATCCAGGAACACTTTTAACATTTTGTCCATTCCGTAAGCAAGTTTCTTCTGCTTCATTTCCTCTAATTCAATCCAATACACTTCTCCTTCGTCAGAGGATGTTACCGTACCTTCAAACTTATCTGTTTTATAAAAGAGCACCATGTATCTTGTGCCGTCCTCCCGCATCCAATCCTTTATTCCACATAACCTAGGCGAGGAAATTTTCAAGCCCGTCTCCTCAAATACCTCACGAATCACTGCATCGGTAAACGATTCACCTTTCTCAACGTGTCCCCCCGGAAAGGTGATTCCCGAATAATCCTCATCTTTTTTATCTTGCACCAATACTTTGCTTCCATTAAACACCATACACATATTGGTTATTGTCACATTCTCTGTCCTTGCCATTCGTAATACCACCAATCCTTACACAAAATCAACCGTTGCGGCTCCGGTTTTGTCAATTATAGAATTAATATGCGCTTGCACCTTTTTGAAATTTTCCTCCAAATCCTCTGCTCCATCCAAAACAATCTGCTTACAGAGTAATAATTTCTGCCACTCATCATGATTTGCCTTGCTTCTCATATCTATGCTGCCGGTATCATATTCTCTCGCCCATTCAATAAACTCTATATGATTAGCATACATATCACCAGCCGGCATAATCCGGTTACCAAATCTTTGCTTCTCTCTATTCTTTAATCTTTCAATTCTTATCTCAGTATCTGTAACAAGCCTGATTGCCAATGTAAACAGCGGAATCAATTCATCACCCCAGTCTACCAAAGAACCGGAAATCACAACATTATCATTTTCCGAAATATCCTTTTTCATTAAAACAAGCCGTTCTTCTTTGCTCCTTTTCGTTGTGTATTGTGGATTCGTCGGTAACCAGTAATAGTCATCGGTATCCATAAATTTATATCTCAATTCTTCACTGATTTTTCTGCCTAATGTAGAGGTTCCTGAACCGGAAGCCCCATAAATATGTATTACGTTCTTCATATTCATCCCCTATATTTCTTCCATAATCGTTTATATGATACAGCCATGATTATTTCTTCTGTTTCTAATCTAACTTTTTAACAAATCTATTAACTCTTTCCAATTCTTTATTGTAAGTATATCTTCCTTTGGTTCATAGTTCATATCAATTGCCCCGATATACCACACCGGGAATAATCCTGCCGCGTTAGCTCCGACAATATCACACTGATACTGATCCCCGATATACCATACTTCTTCCGGTTGAAGTTCAGCCTTCTCTAATGCCAATTCAAATATATGCTTATTGGGTTTACGATACAAATACTCGCTGGTTGCTATAATAAACTCAAAATCATTATCCGGAATGCAGTCATGAATCCTTTTAACAACAGCATTCCCACAGTATGAAATATTACTGATTACACCGGTACGTATCTGGTTCTCTTTTAGGAATGCAAGAAACTCTCTGATTCCCTCGGTCGGTTTTCCCGGTGCCGCTGCATCCCAAAACACGCTGTCAATTTCTTCCGGGCTCAATGCAATTTCAATTCCCTGCGCCTCATATAAATATTTTGTAAACATATGGTTTGGAACTTCCACTTGAAACAGGTGCTTCTTTTCCGGGTCAAATCGTCCCAACTCCTGATTCAGTTTATTTGCATAAGCCTGTACTTCCTCAGCAGATTTATTGTATTTATTTTTTGTGGCATACTTAAGAACTGCCTCTGTCCCTTTTACACCATCAAAGCACTGCTCATTTACCAAAGTTTGTCCATAATCAAACAAAATCATCTTAGGCTTCTTCATTTCAGTCACATCCTTGCTTTATCCGGTTAACTTCTGTTACTTTTGCTCATGCAATACTTTTTGATATCTTCTACTAGCATAATTCACCTTTAGGCATGTCATATAGATCATTCTCCTACTAATATGCTCTCCATTATTTAGGGTACCATATTATACGTCCAATTTCAATAAACTCTCGCAAATTCTTACGAGAGTTTCTCTATCAAAGAAGCAGTTGCAGATGACGGCAAAATGGTAACAAAGCAAAAAGAAAAGTCCGGGAACGCCCTGTTTATAAGGCTTCCCAGACTTGTGGCTACTATTCAAACTCTATCGTTGCCGGTGGCTTTCCGGTGCAGTCATACAGTACTCTGTTGACCCCCTTCACCTCATTGACAATCCGGCTGGTTACCTTTCCGAGCACCTCCCACGGAAGCTCTGCGGCTTCGGCGGTCATGAAATCGGAGGTCAGTACGGCGCGAAGCGCGATGGCGTAATCGTAGGTGCGTTCGTCGCCCATGCAGCCCACGGAACGCATGTTGGTAATGGCTGCAAAGTATTGACCGAGGTTTTTATCGATGCCTGCCTTTGCGATTTCTTCACGGTAGATGTAATCTGCCTCCTGTACGATGCGGACCTTTTCTGCGGTCACCTCACCGATAATACGGACGCCGAGACCCGGTCCCGGGAATGGCTGACGGTATACTAAATATTCCGGAAGACCAAGCTCCAGACCCGCCTTGCGGACCTCATCTTTGAATAAGAGGCGGAGCGGTTCAATAATTTCCTTAAAGTCTACGCAGTCCGGCAGACCGCCTACGTTGTGGTGGGACTTAATGACTGCCGACTTTCCGAGACCGGATTCAATGACATCCGGATAAATGGTGCCTTGTACCAAAAAGTCTACGGCACCGATTTTCTTTGCCTCCTCCTCGAAGACCCGGATAAATTCTTCGCCGATAATTTTACGCTTTGCTTCCGGCTCTTCTACGCCTTTTAAACGAGCATAGAAACGTTCCTGTGCATTGACGCGGATAAAATTAAGGTCATAGGCACCCTGCGGTCCGAATACCTTTTCCACCTCATCCCCTTCATTCTTACGAAGCAGACCGTGGTCTACAAATACACAGGTCAGCTGCCTGCCTACGGCCTTGGAAAGAAGTACCGCTGCCACGGAGGAGTCCACCCCACCGGACAAAGCACAAAGCACCTTGCCGTTTCCTACCTTTTCGCGGATAGAAGTAATCGCAGTTTCCACAAAGGAGTCCATTTTCCAGGTTCCGGCACAGCCGCAGACCTTTTTAACAAAATTGGAAAGCATCTTCATACCTTCCTGCGTATGCATTACCTCCGGATGGAATTGCACCGCATAAAGCTTTCTTTCCGGACACTCCATTGCCGCTACCGGGCACACCGGTGTATGACCGATAATTGTAAAGCCTTCCGGCGCTTTTTCGATGTAATCGGTATGACTCATCCAACATATCGTACTTGCCGAAACATTCTCAAACAAAACAGAATCGGTACAAACCGAAACCTCTGTTTTTCCGTACTCGCTCACCGGTGCGGTTGCCACCCTGCCGCCGAGCATAAAGGACATCAGCTGTGCGCCGTAGCAGATTCCGAGAATCGGGATTCCAAGCTCGAATAACTCCGGAAGACACCGCGGTGCATCCTCACCGTACACGCTGTTCGGACCACCGGTAAAAATAATTCCCTTCGGCTGCATCTTTTTAATTTCTTCAATTGGCATACTGTAAGAGTGTACCTCACAGTATACCTGACACTCTCTCACGCGCCTTGCAATCAACTGATTATACTGTCCGCCAAAATCCAAAATGAGTATCATTTCTTCGTTCATTGTCTTCCTCCAAAGTCGCTTATTTTTCTAAAACGATAGTTGTACAGTCATTTTTTATTCCACTATTCTACACCATTTTCTCCCGAAAGACTAGTACCTTTTGTATATTTTAAGGCATGCTTTGTGGCTGATAATCTCTGCACTACTGAAAGTTTTCCGGCTCCGGTTTTCGCATACCGCTTCACAAAAAAGCTACAACGCATCAAAATGCGGGATAAGGCAGCTTTCATTCCCTACCTCCGTTGTAACTCATCCAAATTCTTATCATACGCGGGAATAAACTCCTCCATAAAGCAATCCGCCTCCGGAAGCTTCATAGCGACAATAGAAGCCTTCGTTGCCTCCAGAGCACTGTCAAACTCCCGGTTTCCCGCTTTTCTCTCTTCCATACACTTTATCAGTGCCGAAAACTTGTCCGCCGCTTTTACAAGACGCCAAAGATATGCTTCCTCCTCCTGCTTAAAATAGAGTCCCTGAAACTCCTCCCGCAAATCAGCAGGCAGCATGGCAAGCAGTTGTTCGGCCGCCTCATCCTCAACATGATGAAATACCTCCTGCATCGTCTGATTATAATACTTCACCGGAGTCGGCATATCCCCGGTAATTATCTCCGTTGTATCATGATACATACCGATTAATGCCGCACGACTGCCATCCAAATGCTTTCCGAACCGCTTATTTCCGATGACACAGAGCATATGGGCTATCATTGCCACCTCCAGGGAATGCTCACAGATGTTTTCCGTGCAGGAATTCCTCATCAGCGCCCAGCGGTCAATATATCTCATCCGGGACATCATGGCACAAAAATTACTTTCCTTCCTCTTCATCACAATTTCCCTTCTTTTCGTTCCGTCTATTCCCGACCCTCTAAAATGTACCGTGCGACATAAACACCGCTTGCAGAAGCATGGGACAGAGAATGCGTGACTCCGCTGCAGTCTCCGATAACAAACAATCCCTTATGGTTGGTTTCCAGATGCTCGTCAATCTGAACCTCCATATTATAAAACTTGACCTCCACCCCGTACAACAGGGTATCATCATTTGCCGTTCCCGGTGCAATTTTATCCAGTGCATACAGCATTTCAATGATTCCGTCCAAAATACGCTTCGGAATAACAAGACTCAAATCACCCGGTGTTGCCGCCAGGGTCGGGGTAACATATCCCTCCTCAATACGGGAAGCCGTACTTCTGCGGCCGCGTATCAAATCACCAAACCGCTGCACGATGACACCGCCGCCTAACATATTGGAAAGCTTTGCAATACTCTCACCGTAACCGTTGCTGTCCTTAAACGGCTCCGAAAAGTGCTTTGCCACCAGCAGTGCAAAGTTCGTATTCTCCGTATAACGTGCCGGGTCCTCATAGCTGTGCCCGTTCACCGTAATAATACCGTTCGTATTTTCATTTACCACCACACCCCGCGGATTCATACAGAAAGTTCGTACCAAATCCTCAAATTTCTCGGTACGATACACAATTTTACTCTCATATAATTCATCCGTCAGGTGCGCAAAAATCACCGCCGGGAGCTCCACACGTACACCGATATCCACGCGATTGGACTTCGTCGGAATCTCTAAATCCCTGCATACCTGCTCCATCCACTTGCTTCCGCTCCGTCCCGCGGAAATAATGCACTGTGCGCCGGTAAAGTTTCCGTTCTTTGTCTGTACCTCATATCCGTCCTCGCAAAGTGCCACACGCTCTACCGGAGTGCGGAAGAAAAAGGTTACCCTATCCTTCAGCTCGTTATAAAGGTTCTCCAAAACGATATAATTAATATCTGTTCCCAAATGGCGTACGGAAGCGTCTAAAAGATGCAGGCTGTTTTCAAGGCAAAGCTTCTTAATCTTTGTATTTCCGGTGGAATACAGCTTCGTCCCTTCTCCGCCGTAAGCCAGATTAATGGAATCTACATACTCCATCAGCTCAATCGCTGTCTTTTTGCCGATATATTCATGCAGGGTTCCGCCGAACTGATTTGTAATATTATATTTTCCGTCCGAAAATGCTCCGGCACCGCCAAATCCGTTCATGATGGCACAGCTCTGGCATCCGATGCAGGACTTCACCTTTACACCGTCAATCGGGCACTTTCTGTTCTCCAGTGCATTGCCTGCCTCAAATATGCCGATTTTTAACTTGGGGTTTCCTTTTACCAGCTCATAGGCGGAAAAAATACCTCCCGGTCCTGCCCCGATAATAATCACATCAAAATCCATACCGTTTTTGCGGTACTGTTACCGCTTCCTCCTTCCCGGACATTCTCTTTTCTATTATGCAATATCAGAAAAAGCATGTCAACCACATCCGGTAAATTAAAAAAAAGAGTCTCATACGAAACTCTTTCAAACAGGGGCAGTAGGATTCGAACCCACGACCTGCGGTTTTGGAGACCGTTATTCTACCAGCTGAACTATACCCCTTTATGCAATTTTGACTGCTCTCCTATCTTACACTGTTTTTTCAAAAATGTCAAGCAAAAAATAGGCACAGTCATAAAAAATAGGCACAGTCATAAAAAACTGAACGGAGCAGAGCGTTTCACAAAGAAAAGGTTCCCAATAAAAACAGCAACGCCCGGACAGGACGTCCGGGCGAAGTCATAGATGTCATCTTCTTTCCTACTTTGCTGCGAGATATGCATTAATCTTCTCTTCAACCTCATCCGCATCAATACCATGTACCATGCATGCCATCTCAAGGCTCTCTCCCTGTGCGGACGGGCAACCGATACAATGCATTCCTGCATCAAACAGAATCGGCACGATTCCCTCATCGACTCTGATAATCTCTGCAATCGTCATATCTTTATTTACCTGCATATTCATTCTCCTTTCAAGATAAAACTTCGTAGATTATAGTATACACAACCTGTCCTCTTTCGTCAAGGCACGCCACAGAGATATTATTTTCTTCTTAAAAATGGTACTTGTATTATTCGTAACTTTATATTACAATATAGAAAGATTAATAAAAGGAGGATATCAAAATGGCATATAAGATTTCTGACCAGTGCATCAGCTGTGGCGCATGTGCAGCAGAGTGTCCGGTAGGCGCAATCAGTGAGGGAGCTTCTCATTACGAAATCGACGCAGATGCTTGCCTTGAGTGCGGTGCTTGTGCAGCTACCTGCCCGACTGAGTCTATTTCTCAGTAATCATTTGCATGAACGTAAAACAAAACGCTTCTCCATACTCAGTATGGGTGAAGCGTTTTTGTTTTAACTATGCATTATTCGAGTTCCTTCATTTTTTCTTTTACATTCTCTGAAATAGCCTGCAGCGTCTCCGTAACTGCGGCAATCTCCTGTGCTCTTGCCGACAAGCCGGATACCTGTTCATTTGCCGTTACTATCGAAGCCTGTAAGTGCTCCGTCCGCTCGGATATTCTGCGAATCGCCTCCGATATCTGAACATTATTTTCCATACTACTCTTCGTTGCAAGATTACTAGACTCAGAAAGACTCTTAATCTCCGACGCAACAACCGAGAAGCCCTTTCCGGATTCCCCTGCCCGTGCTGCTTCTACTGAAGCATTTAATGCAAGAAGATTCGTTTTCCTTGTAATGGCAGAAATATTCTGATTGTCCTTCTCCAGATTTTTCAGAATTCCGCCGATTTCCTGTAACGCAGCCTCTAACTCACTGCAGAACTCCGAAATAGTTACCATCGTACTCTGTATAACCTCTGCTTCACTTGCTGTCTGCTGGTTTCCTGCAGCCACTTCGTTTACAGATAACTCCAGCTGTTCAAAATCCTGCTCAACAAACTTAGCAATCTGTTCATTCTTTGCAGTCGCAGCAAGTCTCAGCTGCTCCAGCTTTTCCTTGTCCTCTGAAATCCTGCTCTTCTCATACTGTACACAGTTCGATTTATGATTACACTTATTGAAAATCGCTGTTACCATTTCCTCACAAGTATTATATCCGCAGGACGCACAATCCACATGCCTTGACTCCGGCGTATCCTTATGAAGCAGCTGAAAGATTTCCTCTTTTTCCTGCTCATTCGGATAATTGATTTTTACCTCTCTTGAATGATCTGTATAACTGCGTAGGAAATCAGCTTCATTCAGCTTTGCAAACGCTGCATTTAACTCAGCCAGTCGTTCTTCCGGCGTGGAAACCGCCTGACTCTTTTTATGATTCTTCTGTTTTTTGTTATAATAATTTCTCACTCTTTCACGGATACGTGCTATTTCATAGAAGGCGTCTTCATTTGACAGTTTGCTTTCCTCAATTGCAGTACCGTATAAACAGCCCTCACCGCAGTTTAGTGCATCCAGCAAAAGAGGAAGCTCCTTTCCTGCCTGTACTCGTTTGCTATACTCATCCAGATAGCGGTAGACCTTCTTTTCTCCCTCTATCTGCTTCACTACAGCATCCTCTCCGCAGAACCAGTATACATTTTCCTTTAATCCGCCCGGCGTCGGATAAACAGCGCCGAGACCATACTCTATCTCATCCTCCGCAGAACCGAGTAAGAGATTATGCTTACGGACATATTTCATCAAGCCGTCAAACGTAACATTATACTTTATCATACCCTTTGTATTAGGGTCATCGATTTCCAGCTTTTTGGCAATACAAGGACTGATAAACGCCAAGTCATCTGTAAGATTTTCATACTTTTTAAGGTAAATCGCCGTACACATCATCGGGCTGTGCACCGGAATCAGCTTCGGCAATAACACCGGAGCATACTTCTCTATGTAATTCACAACAGCCGGGCACGGCTGTGAAATCGTACCTTCCGGCTTGTTCTTTGTAATATAATTGATATATGCCCAGGTCGTAATATCTGCACCGTAGCTCACACTGACAATACGGTTTACCCCCGCATGCTTTAATCCGCCGAGCACACTTTGATACTCCTTCGGATAATTTGCAAGAAATGCCGGCGCAAGAATAATTGAAATCTTTCTTCCTGCGGCTAAATCCGCGAAAAACTGCTCCGTGTCATCCTCATAAACTCTTGCATGGTGGTCACAGGCATCAAAACAAGACCCGCAGTTAATACAGGCATCCCTGTTCACTTCAATTCTTGGTCCATGCTCTGTCATAACCGTTATATTGGCATTCAAAACCGGGCAGACCGAGATACAACGATTACATCCTACACAATGGTCATTTGTGTATACCAGTGACTTAATATGTGCCATAAAAATCCCCCCTTGCATCATAAGGCCGCGTGTTTTGTATACAGAAATGCAAGTATACAAAATGATGTAGTATTTTTCTCATAATACTACATCATTCCAAAATTTGCAAGCATTTTTTACAATTTTTGTAATTCTCTCGCTTATTTCTTCTCTGACAGATATTTTTTCACATATTGCCCGGTATAAGATTTCTTTACCTTTGCCACCTCTTCCGGTGTTCCCTGTGCAACAATGGTGCCTCCCTTATCGCCGCCCTCCGGACCGATATCGATAATATAATCTGCCGTCTTTATCACATCCAGATTGTGTTCAATGACAACAACCGTGTTGCCGCCTTCCGTCAGACGCTGCAATATCTCGATGAGCTTATGCACATCCGCGAAATGAAGTCCTGTCGTCGGCTCGTCCAAAATATAAATCGTCTTTCCGGTACTTCTGCGGCTGAGTTCGGTTGCCAGCTTGATTCGCTGTGCTTCACCACCCGAAAGAAGAGTAGACGGATGACCTAACTTAAGATAGGACAGGCCCACCTCATTCAGAGTTTCTATTTTCTTACGGATAGACGGTACATTTTCAAAGAATTTCACTGCCTCCTCTACACGCATCTCCAGCACATCATAAATCGTCTTACCCTTGTATTTAACCTCCAGTGTCTCACGGTTATAGCGTTTTCCTCCGCACACCTCACACGGAACAAAAATATCAGGCAGGAAATTCATCTCAATCTTTATAATACCGTCACCGCTGCATGCCTCACAGCGTCCCCCTTTTATATTGAAACTGAATCTTCCCTTACTGTACCCACGCAGCTTCGCATCCGGTGTATTGGAAAATAAATCACGAATCTGGTCGAATACTCCGGTATACGTTGCCGGATTGGAACGCGGCGTACGTCCAATCGGGGACTGGTCGATATTGATGACCTTATCCAGACAATCCATGCCCTCGATTCTGTCATGAGCTCCCGGTATGGTACGTGCACGATTCAAAGTCTTTGCGAGCTGCTTGTACAGAATCTCATTCACAAGCGAGCTTTTTCCGGAACCGGACACGCCGGTTACGCAGGTAAATACTCCTAACGGGATGTCTACATCAATATTTTTCAGATTATGCTCTCTCGCACCCTTAATCTTTAAAAAGCCTGTCGGTTTTCTGCGCTCCTTCGGTACCGGAATCTGCAGTCTGCCGGAAAGATAAGCTCCTGTAATTGACTCAGGCACCTTCATAATCTCCTCTGCCGTCCCCTGAGCAATCACCTCGCCGCCGTGGTCTCCCGCTCCCGGACCGATATCAATAATATGATCTGCCGCAAACATGGTGTCCTCGTCATGCTCCACCACAATCAGGGTATTTCCCAAATCCTTTAAATGCTTCAGCGTCTTTAAAAGCTTATCATTATCTCTCTGGTGTAAGCCGATGCTCGGCTCGTCCAGAATATAGGCAACACCAACCAGCCCGGAACCAATCTGCGTTGCCAGCCGGATACGCTGTGCCTCACCTCCGGAAAGAGAAGCCGTAGCTCTCGCCAGAGTCAGATAATCCAGCCCGACATCCATCAGGAAACCTACTCTTGCCCGGATTTCCTTCAAAACAAGCTCACCAATCTGCTGCTGACGGTCCGTCAGTTTCAAATCATTCATAAACCCATACAAATCTCGTATGGAACACTCGGTCACCTCGGCAATATTTCGGTCTCCTACCGTTACTGCCAATGCTTCCTTTTTCAGTCGTTTTCCTTTACACAGCTTACACGGTGTCGTACGCATAAAGGTCTCGTACTCCTGCTTCACCGTATCCGATGCAGTCTCACGATATCTGCGTTCGATATTTTTTACAAGACCCTCAAACGCCACATCATATACCCCTTCCCCACGCTGCCCGCGGTAATGAACCTTCACACTACGACCGTTCGTACCGTAGTAAAGCATATCCTGAACTTCCTTTGTGAGCTTTTCGAACGGAGTCTTCAAATCAAACTTATACTCCTTTGCCAGTGCAGCAAGAGTGCTTCCGGTGTAGCTGGACGGGTCCGTTGCCGACTGCCAGCCGGGAGCTGCAATCGCCCCGTCTGCAATACTGATACTCTTGTCCGGAATCAGCAAATCCTCATCAAACTCCATTTTTATGCCGATACCGTGACATTCCGGACAGGCGCCGAACGGATTGTTAAAGGAAAATACACGAGGCTCTATTTCCTCAATGCTGATTCCGCAATCCGGGCAGGAAAAGCTCTCACTGAACCGAAGCGGCTCACCGTCAATCACATCCACAACAAGCAAACCGTCACTAAGGCGCAGTACACTGTCGATGGAATCTCTGAGACGCTGCTCTATCCCTTCCTTCACCACCAGACGGTCTACAATAATCTCTATGTTATGCTTTATATTTTTCTCAAGCTTAATCTCCTCGGAAAGCTCATACAGCTGTCCGTCTACTACAACACGTACATAGCCGCTGCGCTTTGCCTGCTCGAAAATCTTGGCATGCTCGCCCTTTTTTCCGCGTACCACCGGCGCAAGGAGCTGAATCTTTGTCCTCTCCGGCAGGCGCATAATCTCATCCGCCATTTCATCCACAGTCTGCTTTTTAATCTCTTTTCCGCACTCCGGACAGTGTGGAATCCCGATACGTGCATATAGCAGGCGGAAATAATCGTAAATCTCTGTCACCGTACCTACCGTTGAGCGCGGATTGCGGTTCGTGGACTTCTGGTCGATGGAAATGGCCGGAGATAAGCCTTCAATGCTCTCTACATCCGGCTTCTCCATCTGCCCGAGAAACTGTCTCGCATAAGAAGAAATCGACTCCATATAACGTCTTTGACCCTCTGCATAAATCGTATCAAACGCAAGGGATGACTTGCCGGAGCCGGAAAGACCGGTCAGAACAACAAACTCATCCCGCGGAATATCCACATTGATTCCCTTTAAATTATTTTCCCTCGCACCTCGTATTTTAATATATTTCTTTTCTGACATAACTCATCCTCACTCCAACATTTTCTTTTTCAGCTCAAACAACTGGTCACGTACCTTTGCCGCCAGCTCAAAGTTCAGCTCCGCTGCCGCCGTATTCATCTGCTTTTGCAGCTTCTTTTCAAGCGCAAGCAGCTCCTTCTTCGACATAGACTCCATATCCTTGTCAATGCCCTGCGTAATCTCCTCCGCCTTCTTTGAGATACTGATTAAATCCCTGACGGCCTTCTTAATCGTCTGCGGTGTAATACCGTGCTCCTCGTTATATGCCGACTGGATGGCGCGGCGCCGGTTTGTCTCTGAAATCGCCTTATGCATCGAATCGGTAATCACATCCGCATACATCAAAACTCGTCCCTCTGCATTTCGTGCCGCACGTCCTATCGTCTGAATCAGTGAAGTTTCGGAACGTAAGAAGCCCTCCTTATCCGCATCCAGTATTGCAACCAGGCTGACCTCCGGAATATCCAGACCCTCTCTCAAAAGATTAATTCCGACGAGAACGTCAAACACATCCATGCGCATATCGCGGATAATCTCCGAACGCTCCAGGGTATCAATGTCCGAATGGAGATACTTCACACGCACACCAACCTCGCGCAGATAGTCTGTCAAATCCTCCGCCATACGTTTTGTCAGTGTCGTTACCAGTACCTTGCTTTTCTTTGCCGTTTCCTTTCGGATTTCGCCGAGCAAATCATCAATCTGTCCGGCTGTCGGACGTACCGTCACTTCAGGGTCAAGAAGCCCCGTCGGGCGAATCACCTGTTCCGTCCGAAGCAGCTCATGCGTGGCCTCATACTCGGACGGCGTTGCGGAAACAAACAGCATCTGATTAATCTTGCTCTCAAACTCCGCAAAATTAAGCGGACGGTTGTCCAGTGCCGAAGGAAGCCGGAAGCCATAGTCTACAAGTGTAGTCTTTCTGGAACGGTCTCCCGCGGACATACCGCGGACCTGCGGAATCGTAATATGTGACTCGTCCACAATAATCAAAAAGTCATCCGGGAAATAATCAATCAGTGTATGTGGGGTAGCACCTGCCGGAAGTCCCGCCAGATGTCTGGAATAATTCTCGATACCGGAGCAAAAACCGGTCTCACGCATCATTTCGATATCAAAGCTTGTCCGTTCCCCGATACGCTGGGCCTCAATCAGCTTATCCTCGCTCTTAAAGAACTGAACCCGCTCTATCATCTCTTCCTCAATCTCTGTCAGTGCACGGTTCATCTGCTCCTGCTCGACAACATAGTGGGAGGCCGGAAATACTACAGTATGCTCCAGAGTACACTTTATCTCACCGGTAATTACATCAATCTCCGTAATCCGGTCTACCTCATCTCCGAAGAACTCTACTCTGATTGCCGTATCCGCAGAGGAAACCGGAAAAATCTCTACAACGTCACCACGCACCCTGAAGGTACCGCGCTTAAAGTCCATATCATTCCTTGTATACTGTATCTCAATCAGGCGACGCAGCACATCATCCCGGTCCTTTTGCATCCCCGGACGAAGCGAAACCGTCATGTTCTGATAGTCCACCGGGCTTCCAAGACCATAGATACAGGACACGCTGGCAACAATAATTACATCCCGCCGCTCGGTAAGCGCCGCCGTTGCAGAATGGCGCAGCTTATCAATCTCATCATTAATCGATGAATCCTTGTCGATATACGTATCCGTAGAAGGCACATACGCCTCCGGCTGGTAATAATCATAATAGGACACAAAATACTCCACCGCATTCTCAGGGAAGAACTCCTTGAACTCTCCGTAAAGCTGGGCCGCCAGGGTCTTATTGTGCGCAATGACCAAAGTCGGCCGATTTAATTTTTCAATGACATTTGCCATGGTGAAGGTCTTCCCGGAACCGGTAACACCCAGCAAAGTCTGGAATTGATTGCCTTCCTCAAAGCCCTTTACCAGGTCAGCAATCGCCTGGGGCTGGTCGCCGGTCGGGGCGTAGTCGGAATGTAAAATGAATGGTTTTTGTTCTGTCTGCATAAATCTCCTCCGGAAGTGATAGTCTTCCTCTCCGATTTACCTATATTTTTTACTGTCAACACTTCATCAATACCACTATCATATCACAAATTATTTTAAATGTACAGAACAAAAGTTCGTTTTTGATTCTATATTTATAAAAAAAGACTTAATAAAAGCGGAGACCGACGCTCCGCTTTTACATTCTATCTGACTTATAACGTAAACTTAGCTACCTCAACCGTCAAATCCTCCGCCACCTGTCCGGTTTTTTCTGCGCCGGCGGCTGTGAGGTCAACATTTCCGGTAATCTTATTCATTTCTCCTGCGACTTCAGAAATACCCTTTGCATTCTCCTCTACCGCAATATTGATGGAAGCAATCATTTGATTGATTTCTCCGATGAGTGCGGTCAGTTCCTTTGTCCGTGCAATGAACTGATCCATATTCTGATGGATATCGTTGGAGTTGTTCTTGTAATCATCACTTACGCCGAGCAACGTATTATATCCTTCCACGACAATATTCTCAATAAATGTAATCATTTCTCCGGCATTGTCTGCCAGCCCGTCTACTGCACTGATTACCTCGGCAGATACCTTCTGAATCTTTGCCGCTGCCTCTGACGACTTCTGTGCCAGCTCACCGATTTCAGCAGCAACCACTGCAAAGCCTCTTCCGGCATCACCGGCTCTTGCCGCTTCAATACTTGCATTCAGAGACAACAGGTTGGTCTGGGAAGAGATTTCCATAATCGTCTGTGTCAGAAGTTCAATTTCGCGCACTGCTCCGGAACGCTCAATTCCCTGTTCTACCTTTGAAGAAATCTCCGCCACATCGGCTTTTGCCTTTTTCTGCTCCGTCAATGCTGTCTGATAGATCTTTTCCGCACGGTGGTAAATGTCATCTGTCTGTGTTCCGATTTGCTGTGACATCTGCTCAAAGGCAGTAATATTGTGCGCAATTTCATCTACACTGTTGTTCACCTGCATCATGGAAGCCGAGGTTTCCTGCGTCGTTGCGGACATCTCCTCCACAGTTGCAGAAACATTGAACACATTCGCTCTTGTCTCAGTAGCAGCCTCAATGGAATGCATACTTTCCTCTGCCAAGGTTTTAGTCCCGGAATCAATATTTATCATAATTTCACGAACATATTCCAGGAACTCATTGAACAGCCTGCCGGTAACCTCAACCTCATCTCCTGTCTTTATACTCAGCTTCTGTGTCAGGTCTCCGTTATGATTCACCATCTCATACAATTTCTCATTTACTGTCTTAATTCCCTTTACAATGGCACCGGTCAGGAAAAAGGCAAAAAGCACACCCAGCCACAAAACAACCGCAGAGCAAAGCGTATTCCGGAAAGAATTATTGGAAAACATTCCGGAAAGAGAATCCGGATTATAGTCACAGCCCAAGATTGCGGTGACGCTTCCGTTATTGTCATAAATCGGGACATATGCCGTAACCAGGTTATCCTCTTCCCCATTGTTCACCTCCGGCTTGATTTCCGCATCTACAACAGCCTCTCCCCGAAACACAGGAGCCAGATACTCGTAAGACTCCGAGAACTCATCCCCTATTCCGAATTGTTCCTCTGACTCATCAGAATCAATCAAATAAGAAACTGTTTTGCCATCCGTCGTCAGTACATAAAGATACTCAAAATTCGATACGGCAATATTATCACGAAGCAGCTTTAGCGTTGAAACATACAGCTCATCACTTTCAGATGTGATTCCGCTGAAATCTGTTCCGTTCAGCTGCAGCGCAACCATATTGGCAGCAACCCTCGCACTTTCGCCGGACATCTTGATAATGCTTGATTTTGTTGTAAAGGATTGCATCAGCCCGCTTATTGTCAAGCTGACCATCATAACCAGAATCAGCATCAGCATAATCTTGCCGCGGATTCCTATGCGCCGCGCTTTCAATTTAGTCCTTCTCTCGTTTTTCTCCATACTGTCACCTCGTCAAAAGTATAATTTCCAGTATCATCTATTATCAGTCTATCATTTCTGCATGGTAGTGTCAACGTCTTCTTTTTCGTACATTTTTCGTAAATTAAGTATCTAATTCGCATTGCGCTTTACTCCAAAATAAGGTATGATTATCTCATGAAAGAAATCATTCCATGGGTATCACGCATGGATAATGTAAAACCAGGAGGTAACTTCCAATGAAACATAAAGCATTCTTTTTACTTATTGCAGCCGTTCTGATGCTGTCCGGCTGTTCGGGAAAATCCGGAGACTCTTCCGGTACCATCACACAAAATACACCCGCACCCGGAGAGACTGAGAGTTCGGACACACTGACCGGAATACCGGTGGATACCAACGATATAACGCCGGTAGAAAAGCAAACTCCGGAGCTCACTGCAACTCCAAAACCTACCGCAACTCCGAGACCAACCTCTACTCCTGTTCCGACCGTGTCTCCTGTTCCGACAGCTACGCCGGTCCTCACCGAACCTCTTTTGACTTTTGACAGAGAACGCACTTATCCGGATAATACAACACAAAAGCTGACGCAAAACTACTTATATGACAATCCTGCACCGTTAGGCTCTGTGAGCAATTTTATTTATGAAACAAGGAACCATCGAAACAACAACGGAAAAGTGTATCAGAAATCCGCTTTGGTTTATCTGCCGGCATGCTACGACGAAACAGATACCGAAACCAGGTACAATGTCCTGTATCTGATGCACGGCGGCGGAGATTCTCCGAAGTGGTTTTTAGGAGGCGAGGGCCTAAAGAGCAAATTCACCCGTATGCTTGACAGTATGATTGATGCCGGAGAAATCGAACCGATGATAGTATGTGCCGTATCCTACTATACCGAATATAGCAATGATGCGACCCAAAACTGCATCGACTTTCACTATGAACTGATGAATGACCTGATTCCTGTTTTTGAAACAACCTATCATACCTATGCAGAAGACGTTACCCCGGAGGAACTGGCCGCTTCCAGAACCCACCGTGCCTTCGGCGGCTTTTCCATGGGGGCGGTAACTACCTGGTCCGTGTTTGAAAACTGCCTTGATGAATTCGCGTACTTCATGCCGATGAGCGGTGACTGCTGGGCTCTCGGAATGACCGCAGGAAACAGTAAAGCCATGCAGACTGCCGAGCATCTGGCTTCAAAGGTTGCGCAAGCAGGAAAAAATGCAGAAGACTTCTTCATTTACTGCGGCTGTGGCACCAGCGATTCCGCCAATCCTAATCTCACTCCGCAGATTAATGCCATGAAGACACTTACCGACACCTTCCTTTACTGCGAGAACTTTGCCAACGGCAATCTGTACCAGTGTGTGGTTCCGGGAGGTCATGATATCAACACCGTCAATCAGGTTTTGTATAACGGTGTACCAAAGCTGTTCCATTAACCGCCGTTACCGATAACGCAGACATTGCTTTCTGATTGACTGAAGGAAGCATTTCATTTGCTGTATTGTTTTTCCGAAAAAAAGCCGTTATAATAAAATAAAACCCGTTCACTGCTATCAGAAAGTGCAGGATTTTCTATGTATTATTATCGAATTTACGGCATGCAACTTGCATCTGACATCGCGCTCCGGCAATTACCGGCAGTCTCTGCCGGAGAGGAGTTCCCGCAGATTACCGTCTCCGAAGCACCTTTTCCGGATACTCTGAAAGCAGACTCCGTCTGCTATTCCCATATTGCCGCAGATGTGAGCTATTTATCCAACTCGCACTGTTATCTTCTGGTAAAAGGCGGCACCCGGATTTTTTACGAAAGAAAAAAGGATACTCCCGATGCACTCTTAAGCTCCTATCTGCTCGGCTGGGGAATTTCCATGCTGCTCCATCAGCAGAATAAGCTTGCCATTCACGGCTCCTGTGTTTCCGGACCGAAAGGCGCGATACTTCTTTGCGGTGACAGTGGCAGCGGAAAGTCAACGCTTACCTCTGCACTGCTGAAAAAAGGCTATTGCCTGATGGCAGATGATATTACCATGCTTGATTGTTCCGATGAAGCATCGGTATCCGCCTACGCAGCATTTCCCTATCAGAAGCTATGCCGAGATGCCGTACGGCGCCTCGGCATCTCCGAGGAGGAGCTTATTTATATCGATGAGGCAAAGGACAAATTTCTTGTACCCTACCGCGGATACTTTCCTACCGGTCCGGTTCCGGTACAGGCAATGATTATGCTCTCACTCTCCGATACGGACCGTGTATTCTCTGCGGAAGTCACAGGGATAGCCAAATTTCAGGCCTGTATGAATTCACTGTTTCTGCGGCCGCTGCTTGGAGAAGCATTATACACGCCGGAAAACGGAGTCCGCGGACTGACACTCGCGTCCAGGATTCCTGTTTATCATATCATCCGACCGGTCGGATATGATACCCGTGAAATCATCCTGAAGCAACTCCTTACCTATATCCGATAGACTGCCGTATATTAGGCTCAAACATTGTCGTTTACCATTGAAGGGAGATACTATGTCTGCAATTTGGGGAATTGTCGCACCGGACCAAAACAAAGGCTTGCCGGAGAATTGCTGCCGACTGTTCGAAGACTCTTACCGAAGTACATGCAAAATCGACCGTTATGAAAGTGTCCGTACAGAGAATGCCTGTTTTGGCTGCGGAATTCAATATCTCACAGAAGAATCCGTCCGTGAATGCCTTCCCATTTACAACGAAGAACGTGGCATACTGTTTACTGCCGACTGCATTCTGGATAACCGGCCGGAAGTAATCGAATCCCTCCTTTCACAAAATTACACGAGGGAACAGCTTACCGATGCTCCGGACGGCACACTGATGTATCTTTCCTATCTTGCCTACGGAGCAGAATGCGTATCATTATTTCGGGGCTTATTCTCATTTGCTGTCTGGGAAGAACAGAGCCGTTCCTTGACTTTATTTTCCGACCACACAGCCTCGCGGTGCCTCTATTATCTCCGGACGGACCGCCTGATTGCCTTCTCAACACAGATGAAGCCTCTCTTAAAGCTTTTCCCGGATGCTACACCAAACATCGACTATTACAAGGACTTTCTGCTTGCAAACCCGTCCCTCATTTATATCGTTCCCGGAGAAACCCCTTATAATGAGATTTCTCTGCTCCGCCCGGCTTCCCGGCTTTAAATATCCGCACGACAACCAAGGTGCAGACCGGTTCTTTCGGCCTGCACCTTTTGTTTTACTGTAGCAAATATTTACTGTACCGTATATAGGAACTGGCATACCGCTGCGGATTCTTTCCCGTCTATTCCGCTGAAGGTAAAGCTCAAAACAGTACGTTCCCTGCAATCGTAAAACCGCTTTTCGGCGGATTGCATTGCTTTCTCCGTAATCGGGAGTCTTACCGTAAAATACTCCTCTTCTCCCTGTGCTTCCAATACCGCCTCATAAAGCGCCACATCCCCCGCAGTGATTTTGATTCCCTTTCCGGCATCTGAATTCCGAAACATCACAAGAAGCTCGGTGCCCTCCGGACAGACCTCCATCGTGTAGGAAAAGCTCCCGCCTGCCTTTGCATACCGTGAAGTTCCTCCCGCCGTTGTCCCGACAGAGCCGGTTCCGTATTCTATCATGGCATGTAGTGCATCATTCTCATACTGTCCATATCCCGGCTGAACCGTATCAATCGGTACAGATTCCGTTTCTTTGTCACATACTTCCGGTGAATTCGGAGCAGTGAATTTAAAATAGATTCCGTATCTTTCCTTATGCTGGGAATAATGCGGTACATATGTCAGGTTTGCATCGGTTCCTGTCAGTAAAAATATTAGGTCCTCTCCCTGACGTACCAGATGCTCCTCAATATGTTCCATATAATCTGCCACACTGCCTTCCTTTACTGTAATCCGCTCGCTTTTTGACGGAACATAACATTCCTCAATCAGACGGTTTCCGGGGATGGTTACATTGACACCCGTCGTTGCATCCGTCATATCCTTCGTCCCCAGAAGAGCACTCAGCACCACCGGACCATATTGAAAGCCATAGGTTTGTTTGCCATCCGGCAGATTATGTGCGGTTACCTTCATCGGCAATGTAAGCTCAATCGATGTATCCGCCTCAAACGGACCCTCTACCAATGCATAGCCCTTTCCGGCTCTCATGATTCCAAATGCAGAATCAGCGCCTGCTTCTTTCGCTCCGATTACGCGATAACCGTAGTCCTTCCCATTTACTGTAATGCCAGCCTTTTCGGATAACCAACAGGGCAGTCGGAAAAGGATATCTCCTTCCAAAGCACTCTCTATCCGGAAGCTTACCTTGTCCGTCCTCGGAATCTCTGCCTCCTGTGTAATTGTTACCCCGCGGAATACCACCGAGGATGCAATATACTGATTTACAAGCAGCATATTCTCCTTCTCAAAATAAAAGCCTTCCTGAAGCTTTGAAAAATTCTCCATTCCGGTTCCGGTACAGCACCAGAACTTGTGGAAACGGTCCCCGTAGACCTTATAATATCCGCTCGCCATCGGCTGGAAATAGGTTGTCATCCCGGTATCGGGGTTCTGTGAGGATAAAATGGAATTCATGTAGGTATTTTCAAACCAATCCGCGTACTTTACCTCCCCGGTAATCTGAAACAGCTTTTTGGTCATCTTCTGCATATTATATACATTACATGTCTCACAGTTACAGTTTGTCCGCTCCTTATCCAAAATCCGGTCCTCACCGAAATGCTCCCATTCGCTGTTACCTCCGGTAATATAGGTATGGTTTTCGGTCACCAGCTTCCAGAAATGAGTTACATAGTCGAGATACCTTGACTCTCCCGTTACCGTATAACGGTTTAATGCCCCAAGAAATTTTGGTATTGTCGTATTGGCATGATAATTATTCAGTATATTGTCTCCTGCCTTAGCCTGCAAAACACATTCAAAAAGCTCCACCTGGTCAAACGCATGTGCCGCTTCCAGATGCTCTTTCTTCCCGGTAATCCGATACACATCATACAGGCAGTCATTCATACCGCCGTATTCAATGCCAAGCACCGTCCGGTGTGTCTTCTCATCCCAGCGGCTTGCCCGGTTGTATACCCAGTCTGCCAGCTTTGTCATCACTATCTTCGCCGTACATTTGATTTCTTCTGCGACATCACCTTCAACCTCCATATTTGCTACGGAGACAAGTCCTTCCAGCAATTTATGCATCGTATACCACGGCACCCATGCCTGCGTAATAATGTTGGTTTTGTTTTCCTCAACATAATCAAACTGAAGCTCAACATTTTCCTTATCAAGAATAATTGCACCAAACAAAAATCCTGTCGTTCCTGCCTCCTGGCACTCCTTAAGCCCATCTGTCAGGCGATTTAAAATCTGCAACAGCTCCGTTCTGTCCTCTTCTCTGCAATTTCCGGATTCACAGCTTCGCACACAAGCTGTCATATAATGTCCCAGCGTATGTCCCCCGATTAACATGCTTTCCCAGCCCTCATAACGGGTAGCTCCCCGCATATCCACCCCGGCTGTTTCCCGGAATCCTGCCAGTAGCTTATCCGTATCAAACGCCGTCAGGTATGCCACTTCTTTTTCAAATGCATTCACCAGATAAGAATCTTTTAATACTACCTTTTGTAATGAAAACGCTTTTGCTCCGCTTATCATCGATTTTCCTTCCTTTCTCTCCATCGTTTGTCTTAAAACAAGTATGACATTTATGGAACAAAATTGGAATCTTCAAACGTAATAAAAGGTGTGAAAAAGTTGGTTTTACATTCTGTTATTCTGTGGTATAATTTAATGAGAGCAGGAAATTAATGTAAGTTTCATTCTCAATGCAGCTGAAAGGAACGTGTATGATTCTTCAATTTGACACAACAAAGGAATTTATCTATCACTGGTGTGGAAAATTCACATCCCCAAACAAAGACTGGATTCACATGACGCGAAGCCGTGATGATTACGAGCTGATGGTCGTTACGGAAGGTACCCTGTATATTGCCGACCATGAGCAGGAATATGCGGTAAATGCCGGGGAGTACCTGCTTATGGCTCCTACGCCGTGCCAGCATGGTACCAAATCCGGTGATTGCGAGTTTTACTGGCTGCATTTCGGATATCACGGAGAACGGCAGGACCATGAACAATTTTCTACTCATGTAGAATATCTGCCGGACTATTTGCAGATTCCGGCTACCGGTGCGTTATCTTTTCCGGAGCGTCTCATCATTTTGATGAAGGAATTACAGGATTCTGATAAAAGATATAAGGACAGCACCTTAAACAGATATTTGTGCAGTACGATTCTTTCGGAGCTTAGTGCACAATGCAGACACCGGCTCCGAAAAGACAAGGAATTAAAGGAACAGCTTTACGGTGACATTTTGGACTATATTTCATGGAATGTACAAGAAAACCTGCATATTTCAGAAATAGCGGCGCATTTCGGATACAATGAAAAGTATCTGACCACTCTTTTCAAGAAATATGCAGGCATTACCTTAAAGCAACAGGTATTGCAGGCTAAAATGGAGGTTGCCAAGTCTGCCCTCTCGGAATCCACACATCCCGTTTCCCAGATTGCATACAGTCTGGGATTTTCCGATGCACACAATTTTTCCAACGCATTCCGAAAAATCACCGGACTTTCCCCATCGGAATACCGGGCAAGCTACAACCGGCATAACAGATTTCAAAAATAAGACTCCTACAACGCTTTCAGAACTTCCTCCATACGTGCCTCTTCATCCCCCTCGTACATACCGGCAGGCTCCAAAAGCAACACAAGCTTTCCCTGCTTGTTTGCTATCGCACGCACATAGTTCGTTCTGTCCGACCTTGCAATTACCGGTGTCTCGGAAATATCCCCTGCCTCAAAATCACGCATTTCCATAACCTCATCTACTTTGAATGCAATGGATTTTCCGTTATAGCGTGTTACTATCAGCTTATTTTTCATAACATCGTTGCATTCTTCTAAGGTGAATCGCTTACGAAGACTATAGACCGGGATAACCTCTCCGCGCAAATTCATAAGACCCAAAATGCATGCAGGAGCATTCGGAACCGGTACCACTTCCGTCATTGACTCAATTGCAGTCACCATTTGCACATCTAATCCATATTCTTCCTCGCCCACACGAAAAATAATATCTCTCTCTGCCATACAAAAACCTCCTCTTTTCTGTTAAGCCTTTGTCTTTCCGGTTGCATTCCATCGTAAGTATGCATTTATAAACGGGTCCAGATTACCATCCAGTACAGCCTGAGCGTTACCTATCTCCTCATTCGTACGGTGGTCTTTGACCAAAGTATACGGTTGCAGTACATAGGAGCGAATCTGATTACCGAAGTTAATATCCCGTACCTCCCCACGGATGCCGGATTCCTTTTCAGCATTCTGCTGCTCCTGCAACAGGTATAATTTTGCTTTCAGCATTTGCATTGCTTTATCTTTATTCTGAAACTGGGAGCGCTCATTCTGGCACTGTACCACAATTCCGGTCGGCAAATGAGTAATACGAATGGCCGAAGATGTCTTGTTGACATGCTGACCACCTGCACCACTGGAGCGATACGTATCAATCCGCAGGTCCTTTTCATCAATTTCAATTTCCGGTGCTTCTTTTAAATCCGGCATAATGTCACAGGACACAAAGGAAGTCTGTCGTTTCCCCGCGGCATTAAACGGCGAAATCCGCACCAGACGATGAACACCGTGTTCCGATTTCAAATACCCGTATGCATTTTCACCATGAATCTCCAGCGTCACCGATTTATACCCGGCCTCGTCACCATCCAGGAAATCAATCATCTCGGTTGTAAAACCACGTTTGTCTGCCCAACGCTGATACATGCGGCAGAGCATGGACGCCCAGTCACAGCTTTCTGTTCCGCCGGCACCTGCGTGAAGGGTAAGAATTGCATCCTCTTTATCATACTCTCCACTGAGAAGTGCATTTAAATGCATGCGCTCATAATGGTCTTTAAAGAGCTCCAGCGCCTCTTTGGCTTCCGGTACCAGGGAAGCATCTCCCGATTCATATCCCATTTCGAGATAGGTCTGCACATCCTCGTACTCCGTCTTTAATTCTTCATAATCAGCAACCGCGTCCTTAAGATTTTTGAGCTCCTTGATATACCCCTGCGACTTGTCCGCATCATCCCAGAAGCCCGGTTCCTGCATAATTGCTTCTATTTCCTGTATTTTCTCGCGCTTTCCGGGGAGGTCAAAGTGAATCCCCCATTTCAAGCAGCGGCTTTTCAAACCCGGAGAGTTCGTACTTAATTTCGTCCAACTCTACCATCTGCTCACCTCTTTTCTATTTCTATTCTAAT
>JAQXOR010000015.1 GCA_029099805.1 Lachnospiraceae bacterium | reverse complement strand
ATTTTTTGTTGTAAGAAAAAAAAGAAAAGCGAAACGAAGGAAAGCTGTAGCTGCAAAGGAGAATGTATTGCAGCCGTCGGATGAGGAAAACAATGACAGAATGGATACTGAAAAATAAAAAAGCAGATTTGGAACGGCTGAGACAGGATACAGGTCTTTCCGAATCAATATGCCGCGTACTTGCCAACAGAGGAATAGCGGAGCCGCAACAAGTGCAGGAGTATTTGCATCCGCAGAGAGGAAGGCTTCATGAAGCTGTTTTACTAAAAAATGCAGAGGCGGCAGCCGGACTGCTGTTACAGAGTATTCATGAGAAGAAACGGATTCGTGTGATCGGAGATTATGACGTGGACGGTGTTATGGCAACGTTTCTTCTATATAAGACGCTCTGTGTACTGGGGGCGGTGGCGGATTACCGGATACCGGACCGGATTGCGGACGGCTACGGAATGAATATGCGGATGGTAGAAGAGGCAGAGCGGGATAAGATTGCTCTGCTTCTTACCTGTGATAACGGAATTGCTGCGGTACATCCGATTGCAAAGGCAAAGGAGCTCGGAATGACGGTGATAGTCACAGATCATCATGATATTCCGTTTCGGAAGGAAGGCGAAACGCTTTGGCATGAGATGCCGCCTGCAGACATCATCGTAAATCCGAAGCAGCCGGAGGAGACTTATCCGCAGAGCGGTATCTGTGGTGCAATGGTGGCATATAAGGTGGTCTGTCTTTTATTAGATAAATCAGGAGAGCTTCTGAAAGAAGAAGAGAGAGAGTTCCTTCGTTCAGAACTATTGGTACCGGTGGCATTTGCAACGGTTTGTGATGTGATGGAGTTAACAGGAGAAAACCGTGTGGCGGTGGCAAAGGGACTTCTTGCTGCAAAAACGTGTAAAAATTACGGAATCCGTGCCCTGCTGCAGGCATATGAGTTGGAAGGAAAGGAGCTGAACGCATACCATGCCGGGTTTTTAATCGGTCCGTGTTTTAACGCCGCCGGGAGACTGGACACAGCGTTACTGGGTATGGAGCTTCTGCTTTGTGAGAGCAGGGCAGAGGCAGAAAACCGGGCGTTGCATTTAAAGGAATTGAATGACGTCAGAAAGCAGATGACACTTGCTGCTACAAAACAGGCGGAGCAGCTCGCCACAGAGAAGCTTGCAGAGGACAGCCTGCAGGTGCTTGTACTGTATCTTCCGGAATGTCATGAAAGTCTGGCAGGAATTGTAGCGGGACGTATCAGGGAGAAATTTTATCTGCCGACGATTATTCTGACCAGAGGGGAGTCCTGCATCAAGGGCTCCGGGCGTTCCGTTGAGGGATATTCCATGTTTGAAAAGCTCTCTGAACAGAAGGAGCTGTTTCTTGCCTTTGGAGGACATCCGATGGCAGCAGGAATGTCACTGGAGGAGAAGAATATATCCGTATTGGAGGAACGTCTCAATGCAGCTGCGGGTCTGACAAAGGATATTCTGACACCAAAGCTTTATCTGGATGCGGTTCTTCCGTTTTCCGGGATATCGGAAGAGTTTATGGAAGAGCTGTCACAGCTGGAACCCTTTGGAAACGGAAACCCAAAGCCGGTATTTGCTTCCAGCGGCGTAAGGCTGAAGGGCATGAAACGAATCGGTAAGGAGGGGGATTCACTGCGACTGAGTCTTACGGATGTAGAAGGCACGTCGCTTACGGGTCTTTCCTTTCATAATGCGGATGAATTTGAGGAGTACCTGAGAAAAGAATACGGAGGGAGTACGGTAGAGGAGTTGTACCGGGGACGAGGCACGGCACGCCTTACCCTGGCATTTTCACCCTCGGTAGACGAGTATCAAGGGAAAAAGTATCCGCAAATAGTGATTCAACAATACAAAAAAACAATATAATTTGCAACAACTATACAAAATGAGTGACGGTTTGTGTGCTATAAAGTAATTGCAAGCAAGAATAGTAAGAATATACTAATTTGCTTGAAAAAAAGGTGCTGTTATGGTATACTGTGTATGAGGGGAAAGGAGTGTTCTCATTAGGAAAAATGAGGACTGAAACTCTATTAAGCAGGAGAAAGAATCATGCGGAGGATAGCAAAATGAAAAAGAGACAAGTAAAGATTTCCTGGCTGATTACAGCGGTACTTTTGGTGGTACAAACCATTACACTGGTTATTGTGTATGCTTTTGTAAACGGTGCGATTACAAAAAGTATTCACGCCAATACAATTGCGAGTATGCAGACAATCGCAGAAGAGCGTTCTCTGATTATTGAGAATTATGTCCGGGAGACGGAACGTTACCTTACGGCTTATAGTCGTGCCGGTGAGATTAAGGAGCTTATGAAGAATCCCACCGACGAGGCAACGGTAAAAGCAGCACAGGCATATACCGAGTTATACAGCGGTGACATGGAGAATCTGGAGGGGATTTATGCCAGTGAATGGGACACCCATGTTCTGGCACATACCAATGCCGCCGTGGTAGGTATCTATACGAGAAAGGGAGATTCCCTGAAAGCATTGCAGGATTCTATGCTGGCAGCAGATGGTGTGTATAATACGGGCTTCATCTTTTCACCGGCCAGCGGAAAGCAGATTGTATCCATGTACCGTGCCTGTCTGGACGAAAACGGGGCTCCTCTCGGACTGGTTGGTGCGGGAATATATATTTCCGGCTTAAAGGAAGCGCTGGACAGTCTGCCGGTTGCCAATCTTTCTCAGGCAAAGTATTATCTGATAAATGCAAAGACCGGAGAATACATCTTCCACGATAATGAAGAGATGCTGGGAAAAGTAGCGGAAGAGGATTATGTAAATGAGATTCTTGCAACAGTCCGGCAGACCGATGGCTCCAAAGAGTTTACGGATTATAAGGAGTATACCTCCGCGGACGGTGTGGACAATATTGCTGCGTATCATTTTATACCGGACAGAGACTGGGTTTTTCTGTTGGCGGATAATGTAGATGAGATATTTGCTTCAGCAGATGCAACAAAACAGGTACTGCTTATTCTGTGTACTGTTGCACTTCTCATATTACTGGCAATTACTTATATTTTCATTACAGTATGTATGAGACCGTTAAGTCCAATCGGAAATACCTTGCTTCAGATTTCAGAGTTTAACATCAGCGACTACAATGAAGTGAAGAAGTACATTAAACGAAAGGATGACCTTGGTGATATCGCGAAGGCTTCCCAAATTGTAATCAAGTCTCTGCGCGACATCCTTGGTACGCTGCAGGATTGCTGCAGACAGCTGAATGATAAGGTATATACCTTGAGGGATTCGTCGGCACATCTGGTAGACTGTGTGACGGATAATATTTCTACGACAGAGGAGTTATCTGCCGGTCTGGAAAATGTAAATGATGCAATCGAAAATGTGAATGGGGAAATCAGCAGTATTCACAATGCGATTAACGGTGCCGCAGGAAATCTGCAGAACAGTTCCGATGCAAGCGATTTGATGGTGGGTGGTGCCACACAGATGAGGGATATGGCAGATAGCGCGCTGCAGATGAGCAGACAGCGTCTTACGGAAACCAGGACTTCTGTAAAGAATGCACTGGAAAGTCTGAACAGCCTTTCCGAAATTAACGGAATGGCATCCAGCATTCTGGAGATTGCGAGTCAGACGAATCTTCTGTCAATTAATGCTTCTATCGAAGCAGCAAGAGCCGGAGAAGCCGGCCGCGGATTTGCAGTAGTTGCGGAGGAAATCGGAAAGTTGGCAGAGACTTCCGAAGAAACAGCATCCAGCATCCAGAAGCTGTGCGATTCTTCCAATGAAAGTATTCGTGCGGTGCATGAATGCGTACAGACGATGATGCAGTTTATGGAAAGTGATGTTTTGGGGAACTTTGAGATATTTGCCGGAAAGTCGAGTGAATTCAGCGTATCCGCGGAAGCCATTAAGCGTGATATTGAGGAGTTGAACAGATTCATGGGCAATCTCGAACAGTCCATCGGAGAGATTTCCAAAAATATTCTGGATGTTCAGGATGTCTCCCGGGGAAATAAGGAAGCAATCGGTGTGATTGTTGAAAAGAGTGAGAGCACAGCCGCGATTGCAATGGGAATTCAAAAGCAGTCGGAGGATAATAAGGAGATGGCGGACAGTCTGGATGAGATTGTAAATAAGTTTACGATTTAAGTGGTGCTGTCGCACAAGCAGGAAGTGCAACGCAGCATCTGAGCCATCACACATATTCGATATTGTGTCGATATTGTGTGATGGCTTTTTTTAGAAAATGCTTGACAAGTTTTTGTGATACAGATATAATATAGATTGCGCGTGCAAACGCGACTATTTTGTTGTGCAGATTTTAAGTCTGCAGGCAGCCACATAGTTTTCTTAAAATTACAGGAGGTGAAAAATTAATGCCTACATTTAACCAGTTAGTAAGAAAAGGCAGAAAGACATTAGAGAAGAAGTCTACTGCTCCGGCATTGCAGAAGGGATTTAACTCTTTACAGAAGAAGAGCACGGATACATCTTCCCCGCAGAAGCGTGGTGTATGTACCGCAGTAAGAACGACGACCCCGAAGAAGCCGAACTCTGCATTAAGAAAGATTGCCAGAGTACGTCTTTCCAATGGTATCGAAGTAACCAGCTATATTCCTGGTGAGGGACACAACCTGCAGGAGCACAGCGTAGTGCTGATCCGCGGCGGTCGTGTTAAGGACCTTCCGGGTACCAGATATCATATCGTCAGAGGTACACTTGATACCGCCGGTGTTGCTAAGAGACGCCAGGCTCGTTCCAAGTACGGTGCAAAGAGACCGAAGGACGCAAAATAAATCAGTAACAAAGAGTTTTCCATTACAGATTGTGTCTGTCGTCAGACAGACGGTGCGAGGGTTAATTTTTCGTCAGAGATTGCAGGTGGCTGCGCAGCCTTGAAGAATAGATTAAACTGAGCACGAACACAGTAATGTGAGTACCGTTGAATTAATGACCGCAGGGCGGTCGCTATTAAGGAGGGAAGAAACGTGCCACGTAAAGGACATATTGCAAAAAGAGACGTATTGGCAGATCCGTTATACAACAATAAGGTTGTAACGAAGCTTATCAACAACATTATGTTAGACGGTAAAAAAGGTACGGCACAGAAGATTGTTTACGGTGCATTTGCAACCGTAGCAGAGAAGACCGGTAAGGATGCTGTCGAAGTATTCGAAGAGGCTATGAACAATGTTATGCCTGTTCTTGAAGTAAAGGCAAGACGTATCGGTGGTGCTACCTATCAGGTACCGGTTGAGGTTAGACCGGAAAGAAGACAGGCACTTGCACTTCGCTGGCTTACGATGTTTTCTCGTAAGAGAGGCGAAAAGACGATGCAGGACAGACTTGCAGGTGAGATTATGGATGCTGCTAACAATACCGGTTCCGCAGTAAAGAGAAAAGAAGATATGCACAAGATGGCAGATGCAAACAAGGCATTTGCACACTATCGCTGGTAGTATCTGCCCTATATGGGCAATACTATCCGCAGAAAATCGCATGTTGATTAGGAACCAGAATTGAGAATAGGAGGAAAAAATCTTGGCTGGAAGAGAATATCCGTTAGAGAGAACCAGAAATATCGGTATTATGGCACACATTGATGCAGGTAAGACCACTCTTACCGAGCGTATTCTGTACTATACCGGTGTAAATCACAAGATTGGTGATACCCATGAGGGTACTGCAACCATGGACTGGATGGAGCAGGAACAGGAGAGAGGTATTACCATTACTTCTGCAGCTACCACCTGTCACTGGACGCAGGAGTATATGCATAAGAAGATACCGGGTGCTTTAGAGCATCGTATCAATATCATTGATACACCTGGTCACGTAGACTTTACCGTAGAGGTAGAGCGTTCCTTACGTGTACTCGACAGTGCAGTCGGTGTATTCTGTGCAAAGGGCGGCGTTGAGCCGCAGTCTGAGACCGTATGGCGTCAGGCTGATAAGTATAACGTACCGAGAATGGCATTTGTTAATAAGATGGACATTTCCGGTGCAAACTTCTACAATGTAGTAGAAATGATTAAGACGAGACTCGGTAAGAATCCGGTTCCGTTGCAGCTCCCGATTGGTAAAGAGGATACCTTCAAGGGTATCATCGACCTGTTCGAGATGCAGGCATATTACTATCTGGACGATAAGGGCGATCAGATCGAAATCAAAGAGATTCCGGATGATATGAAGGACGATGCCGAGACCTATCGTGCAGAGTTAATCGAAAAGATTTGTGAGACCGACGATGCACTTCTTGAGATGTATCTCGAGGGTGAGGAGCCGTCCACCGAGCAGTTAAAGAAGGCACTCAGAGCGGCTACCATCAACAGCGAGATTATTCCGGTTTGCTGCGGTTCCGCATACAAGAATAAGGGTGTTCAGAAGCTTCTGGATGCCATCATCGAGTACCTTCCGGCTCCGACGGATGTTCCGGATATCAAGGGTGTTGACGAAGACGGTAACGAGGTTACCAGAAAGTCTTCCGATGATGAGCCGTTTGCAGCTCTCGCATTTAAGATTATGGCTGACCCGTTTGTAGGTAAGCTGGCATTCTTCCGTGTATACTCCGGTACGATGAACGCAGGTTCCTACGTACTGAATGCAACGAAGAATAAGAAGGAGCGTGTAGGACGTATCCTTCAGATGCATGCAAATAAGAGAGAAGACCTTGAGAAGGTTTACTCCGGTGATATCGCTGCAGCAGTAGGCTTTAAGTTTACTACGACCGGTGATACCATTTGTGATGAGAAGTTCCCTGTAATTCTTGAGTCCATGGAATTCCCGGAGCCGGTTATCGATATCGCTATCGAGCCGAAGACCAAGGCCGGTCAGGATAAGATGGGCGAAGCTCTTGCTAAGCTCGCAGAAGAAGACCCGACCTTCCGTGTATCCACCAATGAGGAGACCGGACAGACAATTATCGCAGGTATGGGTGAGCTTCATCTTGAAATCATCGTAGACCGTCTCCTTCGTGAGTTCCACGTTGAAGCTAACGTAGGTGCTCCGCAGGTTGCTTATAAGGAAGG
>JAQXOR010000014.1 GCA_029099805.1 Lachnospiraceae bacterium | reverse complement strand
CAAATATGTTTTTTCTAAGAAATCATTCACTCTTCTTGCGTCAAGTGCAGAACTTCCATGAACCATATATTTTGCCCATTCTGCCATTGCTTCTGTATACCATAGTGGAAGATAGTCTAAATATTTATACTCGTGTTCAATACAGTGAAAGAATTCATGCGTAAGACTTGCTCGCTTAGCTGCTTTCATATTACCTGTAAGATCGTACACACCATATAGTCCAATAAATACACTTCCATCATGCGTTATATGTGTTTCCTGGCCTGACCCTGTTGCATTCACGTATACTTTAACCTAGATTATCCATCATTTTCAGCAACGCATCATCATTACTCTATATAAACCATAATATCACAACTCTCATCAAAAGTCTACAAGTTTCCAAACACTTGATTAAACTACATTCCCCTTGCACATCCTCTCCTTCGGTATTATACTGGAACTGATGATATGAGGAGGAACGCGCACAGCCTTCCTCCCTCGGCGTATCTCTTTCCTTCCGAAAGCGATTCACTAATGATATGAGGAGACTGCCCATGGAATTTCACGGAATCAATAAAACTACTCTGCTGGATTTTCCGAAGCATCTGGCATGTACTGTATTTACCGGCCGGTGCAACCTGCGTTGCCCGTTTTGCCATAATGCGGACCTGGTATTACAGCCGGATACCCAGCCTGTCATCACCGAAGAGACCGTTCTTTCCTTTTTAGAGCGCCGTAAGGGTACTCTGGAAGGGATTTGCGTTACCGGTGGGGAACCGACCCTGCAAAAGGACCTCCTGCCCTTTCTCGCACGTTGTAAGGAGCTCGGCTATCTGACGAAGCTGGACACGAACGGCACCCGTCCGGACGTCATCCGGGCAGCACTGGAACAAAATCTCCTGGATTACATTGCCATGGATATAAAAAACAGTCCGGCACGCTATGCCGAGACTGCCGGACTTTCTGCTGTTCGCTTTTCTGATTTCGAGAACAGCGTGGAATTAATTAAAAACAGCGGCCTTCCTTACGAATTCCGCACCACGGTGGTAAAGGAGCTTCATACCAAAGAGGATTTACTTGCCATCGGAGAGTGGCTGCAAGGTGCAAAATGCTATGCCCTGCAGGTCTTCAGGGACTCCGGTAATCTCATACAGCCCGGATTGTCCGGATATACGGGAAAGGAGCTCGCTGCCTTCCGGGAGTTGCTTCTTCCGTATTTTGACGAAGTACTCCTCCGGGGGACCGATTACCAGAAAAAGTAAAAGGATGGAACCCACTATGCAATTCCAGTATGAAACTGAGCGACTACTGCTCATGGTCTGCAATGATGAATATGCTCCTGCGTTGCTCCGCTTTATGACGGAAAACCGGGACTTCTTTGCTCCGTTTGAATCACACCGGGAGCCTGCCTTTTATACCGAAGCATTTCAGGCACAGGTATTACGGGCAGAGTTTCAGGCAATGTTACGGCACACTTATATTCGTTACTATCTCTTTTTAAAGGAAAACCCGGAGCATATCATCGGTACCGTCAGCTTCTCCGGCATCTCACGTACCGATGACAAAAGCTGCCGTGTCGGCTATAAGCTGGACCGGAACTTCACGGGCCGGGGCTATGCTTCCGAAGCACTTCGCTTCCTTCTTCCGGAGCTCCATAATGACCTCCGTCTGCACCGGCTGGAAGCGGACATCTTGCCTGAAAACGCCCCATCCCTGCATCTTATCGAACGCTTGGGCTTTTCCTATGAAGGAATTGCCCGCAGTTCCCATGAAATCAATGGGGTCTGGCGGGACCATCTGCGGTACTCTTATATTTTCCCGCACCAGTAGCCAAAGCTCTCCTCCGCAGAAGCAACAGTACGCACTTCCGGCAGCACCGGAAGAAACTCCGGAAATCCAAAGATTCCTGCCAGCCTTGCTTCCTTTCTGTCATATCTGCCGGGAACCAGAATCAGATACTCCGCTCCCGCAGCTCCCGGTCCCCTTCCAAGCAATACATGCCGGTACCGGTAATATCCGTGCAGCAGATAGCTGTTCTCCGCATAGTTTCTGCCCTCCTTCGGCAACAGCAGTAAATCTTCCGGCGTAATCCGTACCGTGTACCCTACGTTTCCTTCCCGCCACGGCATATAAGAAGGTTTTGATAATAGCAGCTCTTCCAGACAGGAAATCCGGTTATACTTTGCTTTTTCTCGTAACAAAAGGGAAACCTCTTTCCTTTTAGCTTCCTGCCGCTCCACAGTATCTTTCTCTGATAACTCCTGCGGGCAGTCTCCTCCCGCTGCCTTTGTAATCTCCTCCAGCAGCCTTTTTGCGGACTGCATACACAGCCTCTCCCCAGTCTCCGAACCCTGTCTCCGTCTGAATGCATCATGCAGCTGTTTCTCTGTCATTTCCCTGCCGTCATACCGGGCACAGAGAAATTCCCTCGTATCCGGCCAGTCTATCTGCTCTGTCCGGGCAGCCGCCACCGTCTCCGGCAGCAGCAGAATTCCGTTTCCGTCCGCCACCTCCGCACAGAGCCGGCACTGCCGGTGTCCAACCTCGCTTCTGCCCCGTTTCGCCGTCAGCTCCCATAGAAAGGCCGCCTCCGTAAGTCCCTCATACCGGTTAATAGAATACAGACGCCATGCCCTTTTCCGTTCTGCCTCCCTGTACACCTCAAGCGTTACCTCCGGTGCTTCCCCGGTTCCGTAACAGCGCAATACACCCACACTCCGCTCCCTGATGCCGTTCCGGTAGGAAAATAAATAAGCTACTTTTCTCTGCAAGCTACGCCCTCCTCCGGGACAAATCCGCTCAGCTCCCTTATCCGGTGTTTCCGCTCCTTGTCCCATGCTTTTACCTAATACTACTCTATGGGGCTTTTCACAAAATATGAATTCTTCTAAATAAAACGTATCGGAAATTTTCGGCAGGCGGTGCAGCTTCGTCCTGCAACGTAGTCCGGTACTCCTATCTCTGCTTCTCTATCTGCTCTGCCAGCTCGTTCAGATATACCCAGCGCTCCATCTTTTCCTCCAGAGCTGTCTGTGCTTCCTCCTTTGCTGCGGACAGCTCCTGCAGCTTTCCGTAGTTTGTCGCAGAGGCAGCAATCTCCTCCTCTAACGCCGCAATTCGTTCCTCCAACGCCGCAATATCGTCATCAATGGTTTCATACTCCCGTTGCTCTTTGTAAGTAAATTTCAGCTTCTGCTCCCGGTTTTTCCGGGTAACCCGGCTGTCTGTTTTTTCTGCATCCTCCCCGGGTCCGGCTGACTCCGGATTTTTTAAAGCTCCGGCTTTTGTTTTTTCGGAAATCCCACTGGTAAGTCCGGCAACAGCAGGTCTCCCTTCCCTCTCGCAAACCGCATGGTAATCTGAATAATTTCCCTCATATTGTCTGAGAATCCCGTTCCCTTCAAAAGAGAAAATACGGTTTGCTACCTTGTCCAGAAAATAACGGTCATGGGATACGGCAATTACGATACCGTTATAGCGGCTCAGATAATCCTCCAGAATCGAAAGCGTACGAATATCCAGGTCATTGGTAGGCTCGTCCAGTATCAGCACGTTCGGCGCCTCCATCAGCACATGCAGCAGCGCAAGACGACGCTTTTCACCGCCCGAAAGCTTCCCGATTACCGTGTACTGCATGGCATCCGTAAATAAAAATTTTTCACACATCTGGGAAGCGCTAATCTTCCCTTCCGATGTTTCAATATACTCCGCCACTGCGCGCACCGAGTCAATTACACGGATATCCGGATTCAGCGGCTCATTCTCCTGCATAAAGTACCCTGTCTTTACCGTAGTCCCGAATTCCACAGCTCCGGTATCCGGTGCAAGCCTTCCGGTAATCAGCTTCAACAGCGTACTCTTTCCGCAGCCGTTTGCCCCGATTATCCCGATACGGTCCGTAGAAAGGAAAATGTAACTGAAGTCCTTCACAATTACCTTGTCGCCAAATGCCTTTGAAATATGGTTTACTTCTATTGTCTTTTTTCCGAGTCTGGAGGAGAGCGCGTTAATTTCCACCTCCATATCCGCCACAATTTTGTCTCTGTTCTTTAATGCTTCAAACCGCTCAATATGAGCCTTCTGCTTTGTGGAACGTGCTCTTGCCCCACGCATCATCCATGCCAGGTCCATACGGTAAAGACTTTGCGCCTTTCTCTCCGTTGCCTGCTGCATTGCTTCCCGTTCCGCCTTTAACAGTAAAAATCCGGTATAATTTTCCTTATACGAATACAGCTTTCCCTTGTCCAGCTCCACAATCCGGTTCGTTACCGCATCCAGAAAATAGCGGTCATGGGTAATCATCACCAGTGCTTTTCCGTTCTTCTTTAAATACTCCTCCAGCCACTCCGTCATGGCAGAGTCCAGGTGGTTCGTCGGCTCATCAAGCAATAGCACGTCCGCAGGCATAAGCAACGTACGCACAAGAGCGGCACGCTTTCTCTGACCTCCGGAAAGCAGGGACGGCTTTATCCCTGTCTCTGAAATCCCAAGCTTACGAAGCATCGCTGCCGCCTCACCCGGAATATCCCGATATTCCTCCGGATGTACCAGACCGTCCACAATATTTTCCAGCAGCGTCTTCTCATCCGAAAATACCGGATTCTGCGGCAAATAGGAAATACGTACCTCTTTTCCCTTCACAATCGTCCCCGCATCCGGCTCTTCAACTCCCGCCAGGAGCTTTAAAAAGGTAGACTTTCCCGTCCCGTTGATTCCGATAATCCCGATACGGTCTCCCTCATTGATGCCAAGCGAAACATCCTCAAACAACATCCGCTCCGTATAACTCTTTGATACATGCTCTATCGTAACTAAGTTCATAAATTTTCCTCTTTCTATCTGCTATCGAACAGCAAGACTTTCCTTTGAAAGCGTCCGGTGCCATAAAAATACTTTGATACCGGACGCCTTTTGCACAGAAAAAAGCCGGCTATCAGTCCGGTCACTTACGTACCGCACTTTCAAGCCGGTCTTTTCCTTTTGCCCTGCACGTTCCCCAACGTTTCATCCTCTAATCAATACCTTCTCCAATATTGATTGCTTTTACAGTGTACCATATTTTGGAAAAATTGTCAATACACGCATTTAACCGCAACCAATTTTTGTTACATTTGCACAAAGGCATCCTCTTATCTTTCAGAAAAGAATTTCGTAAGAAAACCGGTAAGGTACTCTACATCCTTCCTTCCGGCAAGCTCTCTTGCAGAATGCATGGCAAGTAACGGTACTCCGATATCAATCGCACGCATCGGGAGCCAGGAGGAAAGAATCGGTCCCAGGGTACTGCCTCCCGCCATATCGGCATGGTTTGCCACTTTTTGATATAACACCCCGGCCTCCTCACAAAGCACCTGGGCAATCGCAACTGTTTCCGTATCGAATGCATACCGCTGGCTGCTGTTTATTTTCAATGCGAAGCCTTTATTTATGGTTGCACGGTTCACCGGGTCATAGACATCCTGGCGATTCGGATGCAGGGCATGGGCTCCGTCTACCGACATAAGAATCCCCTTGGAGAGAGCCGTCTGGAGTTCCTGTCTCCCGGCACCCAGTCCTGTGTAAATACGTTCCAATACAGCCTCTGTCAATGCACTGTCTGCTCCCTGCTTAGACCGGCTCCCGATTTCCTCATGGTCGTAAAGTACAATCATATGCAGTCCCTTTGTGTGCGCTCCGTTACAAAGTGCCTGCAACAGGGCATAGCAGGAAAGCTGATTGTCTAAACGCGGAGCAGAGATAAACTCCTCCTCTTCTCCGAGAAAGCATGCCGGCTCCGCACAATATACGGTTAAATCATAATCCAGAATTTCCTCTTTCTCTACCTGCAGCTCCTTTGCCAGCAGATTCCTTACGTACGCCTCTCCGGACTCTCCTTCCTTTCGCATTCCGAGCAGCGGCAGCAAATCCCGCTGCGGCTTGTATTCTACCCCTTTATTTACCTCCCGGTTCATGTGGATTGCCAGATTCGGCACCGTAAGCAGCGGACGGTGAAAGTCTACTGTCCTGAGACGCGGGGTATACGCATCGTCCCCCCGGAGAACGACTCTTCCGGCGAGAGAAAGCGGACGGTCAAACCATGTGTTTAAAATAGCCCCTCCGTAGACCTCAATATCCAGGCGCTTGTATTCCCCGGATATCAGCTCTGCAACAGGCTTTACCCGCAGACACGGTGCATCCGTATGAGCAACTGCCAGATGAAGTGCATCCTCCGGACAAAAAGCTTCCCCGACCGTATAGGCAACCAGCCCTGTTCCGTACACACGGACAAAATATCCCCTCCCTCGCTCCGGTGTAAAAGTCTCCTCCAGCTTCTGCTCCCGAAAGCCTGCATTCTGCAGAATCGAAGCCCCAAGCTCCACTGCATGATACGGTGTTACCGCATGATTCAAATACTCTGATAATTCCATACTGCTCTCCTATCTTTCCATAATGAAACGGGGCGTCGTACTCCGGTACGACAGCCCCTATTTTTATCACGTTCTTGTCTCTGTGCTTATTCGTCTTCCGGCTCTGCCTCCGGAGAAGATTCCCCGTCAAATGGTTCCTCCTCTGTTACAGCTCCTCCGGCAGCTTCCGCATCTCTTACGGTAAACACTCCGATGTTTTTCTCCAGCTCTTCTTTCAGAACAACCAGCTCCTTCGTCTGAGCATTACATTCTTCCAGAATTGCTCCCACCTCATACATCGATGCCGAAGTCTCCTGCGCACCTGCCGCATTCTCTTCTGCTATCGCTGCCAGACCTTCCACAATATTTACAACACCCTCCCTGAGCTCTGACAACGCCTTTGTCTGCACGGCAATCTCCTTGATAGCCCTCATTACCGTGGAAACCTCTGCATTCAGAGAAGTAAACACCTTTAAGGTCTCGTCCAGCTTATCATTCTGTATCACAATACTCTCCGATACATTATTCATTGTCTTCACGCTTGTATCGGAATTCCGGAGCAATACTTCTACGATATCGCGAATCTCCTCCGCAGAGGTACGCGACTGTTCCGCCAACTGTCTGATTTCATCCGCAACCACCGCAAAGCCCATTCCTGCCTCTCCGGCTCTGGCTGCCTCAATCGAAGCATTTAAGGACAACAGATTTGTCTGGCTTGCAATCGCTGTAATCATGTCGGTAGCCTTCTGAATCTGCTGTGCGGACTCGTTTGTCTCGGCAGTCTGCTTTTTAATGGCATTGATTGCATCATCTGCTTCCTTACTGATAATCAGAAGCTCCTGCAATGTCTTATCCGCATCGATGCTGTATTCATCCATCTTCTTCGCACTGACGCTCAGACGCTCTACCTCGGTCGCAGCTACCTCTATCGCATCACCAATCTGGGCCACCTGCGTATTTGCCTGCATCGTTTCCGTCGCCTGAGAGGTGGCGCCCTTTGCTATTTCCTCTACTGCAAGATTTACACTGCCGACCGTCTCCGAAATCCTGCCTACGGATTCCTTCATAAGCTCCGAAAGCTCGGATACCTTTCCGGAAGAAGTCCGGATGCTTCCCACAATCTCATTTAATTCCTCTGACAGCTGCTTCACTCCGCGTGTAATATCGCCGATTTCGTCTGTCCGCTTTATTTCATTCTCTGCAACCCGTACTGTCAGGTCTCCGTTCGCCACTCTTGTAAGATTTCTGACGGAATTTTTAATTCCCTTTGTAATGCGCCTTACCTCAAAGGTACAAAGTGCTGCCGCAGCAATCGCAAATAGAATTCCGAAAATAAGCAGAGACACCAGAATGCCTTTCATATCTCTCTCTATCTCTGTCCGTTCCATCCCGCAGAACATCGCACCTACAATTTCACCGGTGCTTTCCTGCATCAGCGGATAGTAATACGTTGCATACGATTTCCCGGAAAAGCTTGTCTTGGAATCATAATAGTAATTCCCCTTTTGGACGTATTTTACCACAATATTTTCGTAGGTCGCCGTATCCACCTTTACCCCGGCGTACGGTACACCGTTCTCATCCTTAAATGTGGTCATAACACAAGTGTCTCCGAAAAATACCATAACATCCACACCGGCCTTCTCACTCATGTTATCCAGGTACTCATACATCGGCTCCATATCCGAAGACCCTTTACAGAATACGCCATCGGTATAGGAATAATCTCCCCGGGCAAATACATTAAAAGCCTCTACTGCGGAAATTGTTACGTTTTCCATCTCACCCTTCACCAGCCGGTGAGTCAGCTTATTCGCACTTGCCATGGATGCGATATTATAAAACAACGTCAAAATAAGAATCGGGCCCATAACAATGAAAAGAATCCGAAGCGTTAACGTAAACCAGGCGCCTTTTTTCCAATACGCTCTCCTCTTCGCCTTTCTCTCGTCCTTTGCCGCCTCTTTCGCTTCCTCTTTCTCTACATCGGCAAAATCCATCTCATAAAGAACCTCGTCCGCATCCGTGTCATCTGAGGTCAACTCCTCTTCCGTTATATCGCCAAAATAATCCTCCGGAAGCTCCATGTCATCCTTGTCCGGTCTGACATCCGCTTCTTCTGTAACAGAAGCATCCGCAAACTCATCTGTATTATTCAAAAGCTCTTCTGTTGTATTCATTGCCCATCTCCTTCCCGGACGTCTACCCCCGTTAATTTCCGCTACAATATATGATACAGTATAACATATTTTCACAAAAAAGTCCAGTAATTCCCCCTTTGTTTTCCTCATATTTCCAATACTGCGCCTTTTTTACTTACAATTCTTTTCTGCGCAATCGCGCAAATACAAAAATTTCCTTTTCAACAAAGTTATTCTATGCTATACTGTAAACAAACTGTAGATTTTACACTCCAAACAGACTCTGAAGGAGGTTTTTATGAAACAACTGAAATACCGCATAGTATCAGCAATTTGCTGCTGTGCCTGTTTCTTTATTGCAACATTGTCCGAGGGGTTCCTTGTAAATGCGGATGCAAGTGCAGATACCCATACCTCCCCGGACATCTCCGCCGCAGGTCTCCCGGTACAGTCCCTTGCCTCAGACAGCTTGTCCGTAAAGGACGAAACGCAGGAGGATTCCTCTGCTCCCCACCAGTCGGAACACCGGACCGAGACTTTGGCATTTACACCTACCCCTCGAAGCACTGCAGTTCCTACGGCTGTCCCGTCACCGACTGCTACTCCGGCTCCGACGGCTACCCCGGTTCCGACAGCCACTCCGGCTCCGACGGCTACTCCGACACCGACTGCCACTCCGACACCGGAGCCTCTTGTATTTACAAAGGCAATTGCAAATGTAACCGATTTCGTTAATATCCGTGAAGGGGCATCTACCGATACTCCGGTGCTCGGTAAGTTATACCGGGACGGAATCGCAGAGGTTCTTGATACGGAAGGCGAATGGACGCATATTTCTTCCGGCAACGTAACCGGCTATATTTTCTCCGACTATCTGTATCTCGGAGAACGTGCAATCAGCTATGCAGACAAAATAACCGCCTACAATGTAAAGGTCACGGCAAACTCCCTGAATGTCAGATCCGGTCCGGGTACCGAATATGATAAGCTGGGCTCCGTTACAAACGGAAACACTTTTCCGGCTATCCTTTCCCTCTCTAACAAGGAGTGGTATGCGGTACAGTATGATGCGGATACAGTTGCTTATCTGTACGCCGATTATGTCACCCTTGTTTGTAATCAGAAAACAGCCATGACTTTAGCGGAAATCGCTGCGGCAGAGCGTGCCGCTAAAATTGAAAAGGCACATGTAAAAAGTATTCCGGTTACTTACCGTGACCCGATTACCATTACCGATGAGGATCTGGAGATTTTTGCCCTGGTGGTTGCCACGGAGGCCTTATGGGAACCGTACGAGGGAAAGCTCGCTGTGGCAAATGTTATTCTGAATCGTCTTCTCGGCGGCCGCTACGGAGATACCGTTTATGATGTTGTAACCGCTCCGGGACAGTTTTCCGGCTACAAAAGCATTGACAAATTCCGTTCCTACAATTTGTCAGATTGCTATAAAGCCTGTGAAGAGGCTCTTTCCGGAAAAAATAATATCGGAGACTTCCTCTACTTCCATGCGGATTATTACGTAGATTCTCATGATGAATGGCCGCTTTTTACTTCCTGGTATAAGATTGACGGACATATTTTCTTTAAGCGGAACTGGTAATTCCGAATTTCCCTAAATCATTCCGCCGAGAATGGTACTCACCGCTACACCCACTGCTGTCGCCGTAAGCGCACCGGCAAGGGTGTAGCGGGTTTTTTTCACCCCCGCTGCCATAAAATACACCGACATCGTATACAACACGGTTTCCGTGGAAGAGCATATCAGGGAGGTTACTTTTCCGAGGTACGAATCCGGTCCGTACTCTTTAAAAATATCAAGTACCAGCCCTGTCGCCGCCGATGACGAAAACAGCTTTACCACGACAAGCGGTACAAGCTCTGCCGGGAAAAAGAGGGTCTTTGCCACCGGAGCAAGCAACTCTGCCAACAGCTCCAAAAAACCGGAAGCTCTGAGCATTCCTACTCCGGTCATCAATCCGATCAGGGTAGGAAGTATTCCAAGGGTCACCTGAAATCCATCCTTCGCCCCCTCGGTAAACTCCTTATAAATATCCGTTTTGGTAGCAAGACCATAGCTTATCATATAGAACAACAAAAGGGGAATACAGAAATCCGAAAGAAAAATTAGAACTTGCATTGCACCGCATCCATCCCGAACTCAATACACTCTATGCGGCAGCCGCCTGTTCTATGCGGATGCGGCTCCCGTATTTCGCTTCACCGCCGCTCCTTACGCTCCGTTACCTTCACAAAGATTACCGCCGCAAGTGTACTGACAGAGGTGGCAATAATAGCCGGACCGACAATATCTGCCGGATTCACTGCGCCGTACTGACTCCGATACGCAATAATATTTACCGGAATCAGCTGCAGGGACGAGATATTCAGAATCAAAAAAGTACACATGGCACGGGATGCCTCTTCCTTTTTCCCCCCCTGCGCTACGTTTATTTTCTGCAGCTCTACCATTGCCTTCAGCCCGAACGGCGTAGCCGCCCATCCAAGTCCCAGAATATTGGCAAGCATATTGGACGCAATGTAATCGTTTGCCACGGAATCCTCCGGAAGCTCCGGAAATAAAAAACGAAGCACCGGCCGCATCAGCCGGATAAATTTCTTTGTCAGTCCACTGGCCTGTGCAATCTGCATAACCCCTGTCCACAGTGCCATCACTCCGAACATTGTAATACAAAGCTCCACTGCTTCTTTGGAGGAGTCTATGGCCGCATTTCCGACCTCCTTCACAGTTCCGGTAATGGTACCGTACACTACCGCGATAAGAATCATACCGCCCCACAAATAATTTAACATGCGCACTCCAGACTTCCGGTAAGAAAGGTTATTCCAGTTTATGCGCCGTATTCGCCCGCTATTCCGCACCGGCATATATTGCAGAAAAAAGGCCGCCGCATAATCGGAATGCGTCGCCCTTTCCTTGTACTACTATTATTTGTACTTCTATTATTTCAGCCGCTCAACAACCTCGGAAAATTTCATCCCGTGGGAAGCCTTGATAAGAACGGTGCTTCCGTCCGGTAGCAGCGCAGTACGATCTGCTTTCAGTGCAGCAAGGAGTTCTTCTCTTGTACCGAAATAACTTACCCTGCTTTCTGTCCCTTGTTTTAAAGCCGCCTCATACATGAATTTTGAATGCTCTCCCACACAGAGAATCTGATGAATGCCCTTCTGTGCGGCATATGCGCCCACCTCTGCGTGAAGCGCGTCCGAATTCTCCCCCAGCTCAAACATATCTCCGAGAATTGCCACCGTATCTGTGTCCGCCATGCCCAGCAGATCGATACCGGCCTTCATCGAAACCGGATTCGCATTATAGCAGTCATCAATCAGTGTATACCTTTCCGTACGTATCAGATGATTCCGTCCGCCTACCGCTTCCACCTTTTTTATACCTGTCTGTATCTGTGCCGGACTAAGCCCAAGCAGCTCCGCCACACAGGCAGCTGCGGCCGCATTCAGCACCATATGCATCCCCGGCTGTGATATCGTTACCTCATAGGCCTCCCCCGCCGCATTATGTAAAATCGCAGTACTTCCCCACAAACCGTTTCCGGTCACATCGGTCGCATATACGTTTCCCGCCGTCATACAGCTTCTGCCGAAAAACCGGATGTCACGTCCTCCGGCACCGGATACCGTCTGTAATTTGTCGTCGTCTCCGTTCAGACAGACTTTACCGTCCGCCGGCATAAAATCAAAAATCTCTGTCTTGGCTTTCAGAATGCCGTCTCTTGTCTTCAGATTTTCCAGATGGCACTGTCCGATATTGGTAATCACAGCGATATCCGGTCTGGCCATACGGCTCAGTCTGTGCATCTCGCCGAAATCACTGATTCCCATCTCTACAACCGCCACCTGATGCTCCGGCCGGATTTTCAGTAACGTAAGCGGCACACCGATTTCGTTGTTATAATTTCCCTCCGTCCTTAAAACCGTATACTTCTCGGACAAGACTCCGGAAATATACTCCTTTGTGCTTGTCTTTCCCACACTGCCGGTAATGCCCACCACCGGAATCCGCAGACTTTTACGGTAGCACTCCGCAATCTCCTTCAGAGCCTGTAATGAATTTTCTACCACAATGTAGCTCTTCCAATGCTCCGATTCCTTCGGGAGTCTCTGTACAATTGCGAGCACCGCTCCTTTTTCGAATACAGAGGAAACAAAGGTATGTCCATCCACACGCTCACCTACGGTAGCGATAAATACGCCGCCCTCCGTCACCTGTCTGGAATCCAATACCACACTGTCTACCGATTTATCCAAAAACGCCTGTCCTGCACCTTCTGTTTCCTCACACACCAGCCGGCCATTTACGGCCTCTGCAATCTGCCTGATTGTTAAATTCATCCCGCAAACTCACCTTTCACTCATTCAGAAAACGCTCTGCTTAGTATTTTTTCGCACAGCTCCTCAAAGGAAATCCCCATCGCAGCAGCCTCCTGAGGCAAAAGCGACATCGGCGTCATTCCCGGCAATGTATTTGCCTCCAGACAATACATCCTGCCTTCCCGGTCCATCATGAAATCCATACGCGCGTAGCTTTTCAGACGCAGAGCCCGGAAAACCTTTTCGGCAATCGACTGCATCTGCCGGCTCTGCTCCTCGGACAGGTCCGCCGGACATGTCTCAATCGTACTGCCCTCCTGATATTTATTTTTATAATCATAAAAGCCCTGCTTCGGAGCAATCTCAATGACAGGCAGAGCCTTTCCGTCCATGACTCCTACGGAAAATTCTCTTCCGATGATAAACTGCTCAATGACTGCTTCGTTATCATACCGGAATGCCTCTTCCTTTGCCGCCGCATATTCCGAGGCATCGTGCGCGACACTTACCCCAACGCTGGAACCGCCGCAGCATGCCTTTACGATACAAGGGAACGGTACCTGTTCTGTCTCCTTTTCCCCTTTTTTCAAACGGATACCAAACGGCGTCGGAATATCATACGCTCTGAAAATATCCTTGGTAATTCCCTTATCCATCGCCATAGCGGCACTGACAAAATCAGTCCCGGTATACGGAATCCCAAGCAGCTCAAAGCACGCCTGAATCTTTCCGTCCTCACCGTTTGCCCCGTGAAGCGCCATAAACACCGCATCTGCCTCTTTACAGAGCCGGAGTACATTCGGACCGAAGAAATTCTTATCTCCATCCGGCCGTAACGCCTTTATCTGCTCCAGGTCAGGATTCTGTTCGGAAATAGCACCGATATTTTCTGTCCAGTCATACTCACGCTCAAAAATTCCTTCCGTGCTGCCCTCATACCCCAGATATACATCCAGTAACACGGCCCGGTGCCCATTCTTTTTTAATGCCTTGTATATCATACTGCCGGAAATCAGCGAAACGTCTCTCTCTGTACTCGTTCCGCCCGCTAAAACCACTACCTTCATCTCTCTACCATACCTTTCTGTTAAAAGTATATCCTCTGTTTTCTCATTTTAGCACAATGTCATTTGTTTGTCAGCAGAAAATAAAAGAGTTTTCTCAAACCCGCTTTTGTCGATTGCCGTCGACGAAAGAATTTTGCCGTAAACTTACGTAACTTTTTTCATTTTTTCTTTGACAAATATAGGAAGATGATGTACAATAAATTTGTCAGAGAATTAACAATATGTAATAGATTGCATTCTACTTCGGAGGTATGACATGAAAAACATAGGGATTGTACGTAACTTAGATGAAGTCGGAAGAATCACCCTGCCGATCGAATTACGCAGAAACCTGGATTTGCAAGAGGATGACCCTGTAGAAATCATTCAGGAGGGTAACCGTATCATTCTTACCAAATATCAGCCGTGTGATATTTTTAACGGTGAAACCAAAGATTTAATTGACTTTTGTGGAAAGAAGATTTCCAAGAAAAACATTAAAAAACTGGCAAAATTAGCAGGGTTAATTAATTAAAAATTAGTACGATACAACAGGCGGAGTGTCAAAATCAAATGACAGTCCGCCTGTTTTGTCCTATCTGCCCGCAGCAGGCTCTCTCTATTCCTGCTCCAGCAGCAGGGCATATATCTCCCGCTTTGATACATTTCTGTCTGCTGCAACTGCCTTCATAGCGTCTTTCTTGCTCATTCCCGCAGAAAGATAACGTTCCATATGCTCCTCCAGACTGAGCTCTGCAAAGGATTCCTGCCCCGCACGACGCAGCTCTTCTTTATCAGCCCCCTCTAGCACCAGAACATATTCTCCTTTCGGTTCTTTGTCCTCGTAATAGACAAGAGCCTCCGCCAATGTCGTCTGAAACGCCTCCTCATGCTTTTTGGTCAGCTCTCTGCATATGGTAAGGCGTCTGTCTCCAAGCACCTCCGACAATTCGGCCAACGTCTTTCTTAACCGGTGCGGCGCTTCATACAACACAACGGTCCGTGTCTCAGTCTTTAATTCCTCCAGTACATCCTTCCGTTCTTTCTTATCCGCCGGTAAAAATGCTTCAAAGCAAAAACGCCTCGTAGGTAATCCGGAAAGCGTCAGGGCCGTTACACAGGCACAGGCTCCCGGCAGCACAGTCACCGGAACCCCGGCCTCGTATGCCATTTTTACCAGCTCCTCTCCGGGATCAGAGATACCCGGCATACCGGCATCCGTAATGACTGCAACATTTTTTCCGGACAGCAGCTGTTCAATCAGTTGTCTGCCCTTCTCAAATTTATTAAATTCATGATAGCTTGTCATCGGAGTTTTTATCTCAAACCGGTTTAAAAGCTTAATGCTGTTGCGCGTATCCTCGGCCGCAATGACATCCACGGAGCGCAAGGTTTCCAATACGCGAAACGTAATGTCATCCAGATTTCCGATTGGTGTTGCACATAAATACAAAGTTCCCGCCATGTCACATTCCTTTCTCAATTGCGCCATCTGTCCCACCGGACACAGCACCTCTTCTTAATACCCATAAATTCCGGTGATGTCCTCATGGTACACCCCCGGTTCTTTAAATACAATCAACGGAGCCTCTACCGCCACCCTCGGTCTTCCACCCTTGCTCGCTTCTAACAGGACCATATTCGGCTCTCTGTCTACATAAGGATGTACCATCCGCATCCGCTTCAGTTCCAGTCCGTATTCCGACAAGGTACGCACAATTTCTGCCAGCCGGAACGGCCGGTGAACCATAAAAAACGTTCCCTGCGGCTTTAATACACAGGCTGCCTCACGCACCACATCATCCAGCGTACACAATACCTCATGCCTGGCAATTGCTTTCGGAAGCTCCGGGTTCTGCAATCCGTGCTCCGCCGTCATATAGGGCGGATTCGATGTCACCACATCAAAAGAAGCCGCTCCGAACAAACGACCGGCCTCCTTAATATCTCCGACGCGGATAGCTATCTTATCGGAAAGACCATTTACTGCCACACTCCTCGCCGCCATATCGGCACTCTCTTCCTGAATCTCCAGACCTGTAAAATGCTCTCCCTGTGTCTTTGCCTCCAGCAAAATCGGCAAAATCCCCGTACCGGTTCCCAAATCCAGCACACGGCTTCCCGGTTTTATCCGCACAAAGCCGGATAACAAAACCGCATCCATCCCAAAGCAAAACCGGCCCGGATGCTGAAAAATCAGGTATTCATTCCGCTGCAGTTCATCCACCCGTTCTCCAGCCTTCCGCATCTGCTCCGCCAGCCTGTATCTGGCATCCAGCTGCGGAGAACGGCTTGTTTCTTCCGTCTGCGCCATACTCTCCTATTCCCCTTGTTTCTTTGCTTCTTTCCGTTCCAACTGTTCCAGTGCTTTCAGCTCTTCATCTACCTGCATGCGCTCCTGTCTTCTGCGCGGTTTGAACTTCAAATCGGTTACCTTGTACTCCCTGATATCCTTTTCATCATTCTCCAGGGTCACGATTACCTTTACTAGCTGCTTCAGTACGCTGGTGCTCTGTACCTCTCCCTTTAATCCGTCCGAGGTAGTCACATGTTCTCCTACTGCCGGAAGATGGCTGTTAAGCTCCTCATATGCCTCCTCTTCATTTTTCAGACAACACATAAGGCGGCCGCATACTCCGGAAATCTTGGTCGGATTCAGGGATAAATTCTGCTCCTTCGCCATCTTGATCGAAACCGGGATAAACTCGGACAAATACGTATGACAGCAAAGCGCACGTCCGCATACTCCGACTCCTCCCAAAATCTTCGTCTCATCACGAACACCAATCTGACGCAGCTCGATTCTTGTCTTAAAAACCGCCGCCAGGTCCTTTACCAGTTCGCGGAAATCCACGCGTCCGTCTGCCGTAAAGTAAAACAGCAGCTTATTATTGTCAAAGGTATACTCCGAATCGATTAACTTCATTTCCAGATTATGCTTTTTAATCTTCTCGAGGCAAATCTTAAACGCTTCCTTTTCGCGTTTTGCATTTTCCTCCTGTACCTTCCTGTCCTCTTCCGTTGCCGGACGAAGTACCGGCTTAAGCGGCTGTGTAATCTTTTCCTCCGGCAAATCCCGGATGCCCATCACCACATAACCGAATTCCACACCGCGTGCCGTCTCCACAATTACATTGGAGCCCTGCTTTATATCAAATTCCAGCGGGTCAAAATAATACACCTTTCCCGCCTTCCGAAATCTAACACCTACTACCTTCATCGTCTTCCTTCCTCCTTCATATATAACAACAGCAATTCCAGTGCATTCTCAAAATTTACGTTTGCTTTCATCCGCTGCTTTAACTGCTCCAATGCTTCAACAATTCCCTGCAGATTTTCAAAGCTGCGCCTGTCCGCCTGCTCCCTGACCGCTTCCGTCTCATCCGAAAACAGCAACAGATTCGTCGCCTGCGTCGCCTTGTACAAAAGGACATCCCGGTACCACAAAAGAATCATCTCCAGATACTCCCCGGCAATCTCCTTTTGTGCTGCAAACAGCTTGACGTTCTCCATCAGCTCTGCCATGGTCATCGACGAAATCCCTTTTACAAGCTGCAGCACCTCATTTCGCAGCGTGGTAAAGCTCTCCGACTCCGCATACCGTACCGCACGTCCCACCAGTCCGCCGGAAAAGGTCGCCGCATTGTCTGCCAGATAGTCCGGAATTCCCTTTTTCTCCATCAGAAACCGCTTTATCTTCTCCGTTGCTACCGGATAAAAGGGAAGCAGTACACAACGCGAACGCACCGTCGGCAGCAAAAGCTCCTGCCTGCTTACCAGCAAGAGAAACACCGCATACTCCGGGGGCTCTTCAATGGTCTTCAACAATGCATTCTGGGCCTCCTCCGTCATCTTCTCCGCTTCATCAATCAGATAAATCTTATATTCGCTGCTGTACGGCTTAATCTGTACATCCGCCGTAACCTGTTCCCGGATTTCATTCACACCGAGGGTTGCTTTTTCCCGCACCACCGGGCGAAAATCCGGATGGTTCCCGGATTCTGTCTGCTTACAGGACTTGCACTTCCCGCAGGCATCAATTCCACCTTCCTCACAAAGAATGGCCTTTGCAAATGCCTCAGCCACCGGACGCTTTCCGCTCCCGGCTTCTCCGCACAGCAAATATGCATGAGAGAGCTTTCTCTGACGAATGGCATTCTGCATCTGGTGGATTACCTGCTCATGCCCGACAATCTCCTTAAAGTCCGCCATATAAAGTCTCCTTTCTGCTCTTTGCGGAGTCTCCCGTAAACCATCCCGCAATCCGGTATGTTCAGGTAAAAATATCCAGTAACAATCCCCGGATTTCATCAATCCGGCTCAAAATCATCAAATGATCCTTTTCATCCTTAATCAGTTCTGCCGCGAGCTCATCAAGCGTCTCATCCACAAGGCGTATCATTCCGTACACCCGGTGCCGCCCCCTCCGGTCCAAAAAATTTTCACGGGAAAACTTATGGGAACGGGTCACAATCTCATTCATAAAATCCTTAATCAGCTCACGGTACTTCTTCATATCCCGCACATCCATGTGCTTTGCAATCTTTTTTCCCTGCAACGTAATATCATCCATCAGGGAATTCAATCGTTCCTGTAATGCCGCCTCTTCGATTTTGCCGGCAAGCATGAATTTAAACGAACCGTCTGACTCCGGTGCCTGTTTCGGCAGTTCCACCGGTTCCGGCTGCGAAATCTGATTGACTTTCAGATCCATCATGCTCACCCCTTTCCAAACCAATCAGCACTACCGTATCAGTATAACACGATTCCGGTTGCTTCGCAAATAGTATTTCTTATCTTAGTCCCTTTGGTTTACAATATCCGTCGCAATTTCATCCACACAGCTCTCCAGCTCTGTATTGCGGTACCGCTTCTCCACCCCGGCATTTCTGATATTCTCCTCCGAAAAATCCTGCTGGTCCGCCAGAAAACGTCTGCAAACCTCATCATAATTAGGACTCTCCTGGCGCCTCTCGCGGCAGATGGAACGCCACAGACGTTCATCATCCTCAACCTCAATATACAGAGGATACACCAAATCCGCCCCGTAATACCTTTTCAGCTGCTCATAGCCGGATAACGTAGAAATCAACAGATAATCCTTTCCGTCCAGATTAATCTGCCCATCATCCACCGTAAAATAATGCCAGTCCCCGGCTATCGTATGGTACGTTCTGGATTCAATGACTTTATTTTCCTTCTGCAGCTCCCTCCACTTTTCATCAGAAACAAAAAAATATTCCCTTCCGTCCGTCTCTCCCCGACGAATCGGGCGCGTCGTATATCCAACCACCGTATGAAGCAAAAGCTCCTTCCTCCCGGTCAGCCGTTTAAATACCGTATCCTTTCCGGTTGCACTTTTGCCCATCAGCACATAAATTTTGCCCATAAAAACCTCCAACTGATTCACTACTACTATTTTACATAGTTTTCATAGTTTTTGCAATAAGCATTGTAGGATGGTATGTCGTGCAAATTTATTTTCACCTTTGCAGTCTCACTTCACACACTTTATCCTTCCGAGCAAAAAAATCACCGAAAAAGCCTTTCTCCCCAAAAATTTTTCGCCCCAAAACCCGCATAAAATAAGGCTTTCCGCAGAATTTGCAAAAAAAATTCAAAAAAAGCAAAAAAAGTGCTTGCATTTTTCAAAAGAATAGTATATAATCATTTTTGCGCTTAGGAATGAGCGAAACAAAATGAAAACGCGCGACTAGCTCAGTTGGTAGAGCACCTGACTCTTAATCAGGGTGTCCAGGGTTCGAGCCCCTGGTCGCGCACTTGAAGGTCTTAGGATTTGCAGTAGGCAGGTTCTAGGGCTTTTGTTTTTTACCGCATTACAACTGTACTGCGTAACGGTTTATTCTGTGAAGCAACCTTTTTAGACTATATAAATCACTCTTCACAGAGATAAATCACAGGGATAAAAGCAATTATAACTTAACAAATCAATCTCACCTCGCTTATAATATGAATAAGCAAATGAGTTTAATGCGTCATTGTTACACAAATTGAAAACCCCGAGGGCGCAATCCTCGGGGTTTTCTTTTGGGCTAGTTGTCGTCATCATCTTTATCTAGCCACTTGCATATGTAGTTGACGATTGCACTTGTCCTCTTACCATCCTTCATCAACGTAAGCCACATTAATAATTCCTAACTCAAGCTGGACAGTGAACGCATTACTAAATCTACATCCTTATTTTCAAGTTCCTGAATAATATGCAAATATGTCTTCTGCGTTGTTGTCATACTGGCATGCCCCAACCTTCTTGCCACACTCGCAATAGATACCCCGGCAAACAGCAACAACGACGCATGAGTATGGCGCAACCCATGTATTGAAATCACTGGTATATTCAAGGTCTTGCAATATCGTTCCAAAATGCCGTTGACTGTTGAATTATATACTTTCTCTTTTGCAAAAATCGGTTCATCCTCCGGCATCCCTTTTAACAATTCAGAAAACTGAATCACTAACTGCCAATCAATTTGAATCTTCCTTACCGATGATTTATTCTTTGTTGGCATAAATCCGCCATCTCCTTTATAATTCCACGTTTTGCTTATAGACAGAGACTGATGTGCAAAATCAAAGTCCTTCGGAGTGAGCGCAAGTGCCTCTGAGAATCGCATACCGGTTTTAGCTACAAGTAAAATAAACCAATCCCAATTAATCTCACTTCTTAAATCCAGACTGCTTAATAACGTATGCAACTCAAACTGATTCAGATACTTTATTTTTTTCTCTTTTGGCGTCTTTCCCTTTATGATTGCTTTCCGCGTAGGGTCTCTATCTATCAATCCCTCATCTACAGCATCCAGTAT
>JAQXOR010000013.1 GCA_029099805.1 Lachnospiraceae bacterium | reverse complement strand
ACTTGTTCGTGATTGTCAAGCACTTTTTTGAATTATTTTAAAAATCTTATTTTTAAAACTTTTCATTTTTTTGCTTCGTTTTGACAGCTTTCACAGTATAACACCGAAGCGTTATTCTGTCAATACCTTTTTTCAACTTTTCTTTTTTAAAAAGCAGTCTCAAAAAGGAACGGAGAAAGAGGGATTTGAACCCTCGCGCCGGTTGCCCGACCTACACCCTTAGCAGGGGCGCCTCTTCAGCCTCTTGAGTATTTCTCCACTTCTGAAGTGCCTTTCCAAGGTATTCAGTTTTTACACCTTTTGTCGGCGCATTGTTCATTATATCAAGGATTTTACCGAATGTCAACGATTATTTTACATTTTCGTATAAATTATTTCCTTCACAATCGATAACCACAATTACCGGAAAATCTTCTACTTCTAATTTATAGATGGCTTCTGCTCCTAAGTCTTCATATGCAATTACTTTGGCAGCTTTGATACACTTAGAAAGCAATGCACCCGCTCCTCCGACTGCGGCAAAATATACGGCACTGTTTTTCTTCATGGAAGCAATGACTGCTTCGGACCGTCTTCCTTTTCCAATCATACCGGTTTGTCCCAAATCCAGTAATGACGGAGCATATTTATCCATACGGCTGGCAGTTGTCGGTCCTGCGGAGCCGATGACCTGTCCCGGGCGTGCCGGTGTCGGTCCCAGATAATAAATAATCTCATTTTCTAACGGAAGAGGAAGCTCCTCTCCTCTCATCAAACTTTCTGTCAGCCGTTTATGTGCTGCATCTCTTGCAGAATAAATCGTTCCGGTTAAATATACATAATCTCCGGCATGTAATGTCTTTGCCATCTCCTTGGTAAGCGGAGTCTGTATCTTCTTTTCTGTCATATTGTTTCCTTTCCGTATATTATAGATAATTTTCTCTTTTTCTTCTTTTACAACTATTTCTATTTTTTCCTCAATACTAGGTCTTTTTTCCTAGACTTATCCACTGTTTTTTTACTTATCCACAATTTATGTGTTAATTTAGCAATAGTTATCCACTAAAATAGATTAAATCACACGAGTTACATGCCGGTTTACATGACAGCAGATATTGATTGCAACCGGAAGCCCTGCAATATGCGTCGGATATGTTTCAATATTTACTCCCAGTGCCGTCGTTTTTCCCCCAAGACCTCCCGGCCCGATATGCAGCTCATTGATTTTTTGCAGCAATTCTTCTTCCATGGCACGAATATGCGGAAGCTCGGAAGGAGTCTCCATATTCCGGGTCAGAGCTTTTTTTGCAAGAAGCGTACACATTTCAAAGCTTCCTCCGATTCCGACACCGACAACCATCGGAGGACAGGCATTCGGTCCCGCCAGACGCACGGTTTCCAGAACTGCCTCTTTCACTCCTTCTTCTCCGTCAGCCGGCTTTAACATATATACCCGGCTCATATTTTCACTGCCAAAGCCCTTCGGTGCCACTGTAATTTTAATTTTGTCGCCCGGTACTATTCTTGTATGAATAATTGCCGGCGTATTGTCCTTTGTGTTCTCACGAAGCAGAGGGTCTCCCACAACCGACTTTCTTAAATACCCTTCCGCGTATCCTTCTCTGACTCCCCGGTTTATGGCATCCTCCAGATATTCTCCTTCCAGATGTATCTCCTGCCCGATTTCCAAAAAAATAATCGCCATTCCGGTATCCTGACAAATCGGAATGCTTTCCTTTCTCGCAATCTCCATGTTTTCCTTCAGCTGAGAAAGAATCTTTTTCCCTATCCCTTCTGTTTCTTCTTTTTCTGCCTTATAGATTCTTTCCTGCACATCTGCAGACAATGTTAAATTAGCTTCAATACACATCTCTTTAATTACTTCTCTAACGCTGTCGGTTTGAACTATTCTCATACATCGTATCCTCTTTTCTATCATCTTTTTACATCAAATAACCTCTTACAAATCAAGAACTTCCTTTCCGGGGAATGTTACTTGGATTTAACGGAGGATGTTAGCCTTTCTTATTACTCCGTTTATCTGTCAGCGATGTCTGAACAGGATGTTCGGACAAGACGACACGCGCCACGGATGGCGCGTCGGAGTCGGTCGCGTTTCTATTAAGTATCACCTATCGGAGTAATTAGAAAGACTACATCCGGAGGCAATAACAAGAAACATTCCCCGGAAAGGAAGTTCTGCCTTTTCCGTTTGACACAATACCTAATATGAAAACCGCCGCAAGGAACCTGTTCCTCATGACGGTTTTCATTGTCTCATAAAGACAGCATATAAATTAATCTGCTAGTTACTCCTCACTCTCTTCACTGTCTTCTTCCACTACGATTTCGTTCTCTTCCTGCATATCCCGCTCAAGCTGCTCGACAGCACCTTCTCCTTCTGCTTCCTTTACTTTTGTAAAGCTTGCAACATGAATATCCTTTTCCGTATCCATATTAATCAGCTTTACACCGGATGTAATGCGTCCGAGAATACTGATATCATTTACGGCAATACGGATAATAATGCCGGCGTTGGTAATTATCATAATCTCCTGATGGTCATCTACTGCCTTGGCACCAACAAGATTACCGGTCTTCTCCATAATATTATAGCATTTTACACCCTTACCGCCACGATGCTGTACCTTAAAGTCTTCTATCTCGGTACGTTTTCCGTAGCCGTTTTCGGAAACTGTCAAAAGATGTGTTCCCTGCGTATTCATCTGCATTGCTACAATTTCGTCTCCGTCATCCAGAGTCATTCCGATAACACCCATGGATGCCCGTCCGGTAGAACGTACATCTCTCTCGTTAAAGCGGATACACATACCATACTTTGTTACGAGAATAATATCCTTTTCGCCGTTTGTCGCCTTAACCTCAATCAGCTCATCATCCTCACGCAGATTCATTGCTACCAGACCGGTCTTTCGGATATTGATATATTCCTTTACCTTTGTTTTCTTTACAATACCGGACTTTGTTGTCATAAACAAATACCGCTCATCATCAAATTCTTTTAAGGTAATAATAGCAGTTACCTTTTCCTCCGGCTGCAGCTGCAACAGATTTACAATTGCAGTACCTCTTGCCGTACGGCTCGCTTCCGGTATCTCATATCCCTTGATACGGTATACACGACCCTTGTTTGTAAAGAACATAATATGATGATGTGTCTTTGTCATAAAGAGTTCTTCAATGTAATCGTCCTCAATCGTCTGCATTCCCTTAATGCCCTTGCCACCACGATGCTGACTCTTGAAATTGTCAATTGTCATACGCTTGATATACCCAAGCTTTGTCATGGCAATCACAGTAAGCTCATTCGGGATTAAGTCCTCATCCGTAAAATCTTCCTCATCAAATCCGATAGAGGTTCTGCGGTCATCTCCGTACTTATCGGATATTTCCGTAATCTCCTTTTTGATTACACCAAGAAGTAACTTCTCGTCTGCCAGAATTGCTTTATACTCTGCAATCTTCTGCATCAGCTCTGCATACTCCTGTTCAATCTTTTCTCTTTCCAGTCCGGTCAGTGCACACAGACGCATATCGATAATTGCCTGTGCCTGTACATCATCCAGTCCGAACCGCTCGATTAATTTTTCCTTTGCTTCCGCACCGGTCTTGGAACCACGGATAATCTTAATAACCTCATCAATATGATCTAAGGCAATCAACAGACCCTTTAAAATGTGAGCACGCTCTTCCGCCTTATTTAAATCATAACGGGTACGACGGGTTACTACCTCTTCCTGATGCTT
>JAQXOR010000012.1 GCA_029099805.1 Lachnospiraceae bacterium | reverse complement strand
TAACAGCGAGGGTGCAATTATTGACAGGATTCAGGCAGCATATAGTGACAAAACAGAGGGAATTATAATAAATCCGGGGGCATATACGCACTATAGCTATGCGATTCGTGATGCACTTGCTTCGATTACTGTTCCAAAAATCGAGGTGCACATTTCCAACATTCATAAACGAGAGGAGTTTCGTCATACTTCCGTAACTGCTCCGGTTTGTGACGGACAGATAGTTGGTCTTGGGATAAATGGGTATTTTCTGGCGGTGGAAGCGTTACATATGACTTGTTCCCGGTAAATAGATTAAAATTGGGGGAACAAATTCATTTTTTTAAAAAATAGTATTGAAAAAATTGTCAGAGTGCGATAAACTAAGTAGTAGTGAATTCTAAGGAGGATTATTTATGATTTCTGCAGGCGATTTTAGAAACGGCATTACGCTTGAGATTGAGGGTAACGTTTACCAGATTGTTGAGTTTCAGCATGTAAAGCCGGGTAAAGGCGCTGCGTTCGTTAGAACGAAGTTAAAGAATATTAAGAGTAGCGGTGTTGTCGAGAAGACCTTCCGTCCGACGGAGAAGTTCCCGGCTGCCCATATTGAGAGAGCTGATATGCAGTATCTGTATTCTGATGGTGAGATGTATCACTTCATGGATGTAGAGACCTTTGATCAGATTGCCATGACCGAGGATCAGGTTGGCGATTCCTTAAAGTTTGTAAAGGAAAATGAGATGGTTAAGATGCTTTCTCATAACAAGCAGGTATTCGCAATCGAGCCGCCGTTGTTTGTAGAGCTTGTTGTTACCGATACTGAGCCTGGATTTAAGGGCGATACGGCTACCGGCGCTTCTAAGCCGGCTGTTGTAGAGACCGGAGCAACCGTATATGTACCGTTATTTGTAGAGCAGGGTGAGACCATCCAGATTGATACAAGAACCGGCGAGTACATGAAGAGAGTATAACTCTGTTTTTGAAAATCAAAATGAAACAGGCATTCGGAATGTGCTCCGCGATGCCTGTTTTATACTTTATAGGAAATTCCCCAATTTCCTATAAAGTATAAAACGCTCCGCTAAGGATGCGCACTCGCGCGATTGGAGGATGTCGCAAGCGGACTCTTTGTTTCTTTATTTTTCGGAAAAGCCTTCCATGTATAAGCAGAAAATCATGCGGAATACTAAAAACGCAACTTAATATAAGCATGATGCGTAAATAAGGAGGCTTTTATGAAAAGAAAATCAGTATGCCTGATGGCAATGTGCTGTTTACTGTCACTGTTTTTGATGGCGTGTGCCTGCGGCGGTAATTCCGAGGATAACGGAGGAACGACGCCGGGACCGACAGGAACACAACAGCCGAGTAATACCAATACTCCTGTTCCGACAAAGGCACCGGAGCAGAATAACAATTCCGGTACGGGTGGTAACGGAACAACCGGCAATGGTACGGGAGCAAATGGGAATGACGGTGTAATTAATGATATCGGTAATGGAGTTAATGATGTGATTGACGGCGTCGGAAACGGTGTGAATGACGTGATGGACGGTGTCGGAAATGCAGTTGATGATGTTACCGGAGGAACTGCAGGAAACGGTGGTAACGGAAATAACTCCGGTGGTGCCGCAGGAGGAACGGCCGGCGGAACTGCGGGCGGAACTGCGGGCGGAACTGCGGGAGGTTCTGCTAGATAATATGAAAGAGTGAAAAGATGTCCCGGCTGTTTGCCCAGGACATCTTTTTCACATGGTTAAGTGAATGGTGTAGAGGAAACAGTTACTTTCTGTATCTATCATGTAATGATACGGGAATCCGCAATGGGTCAAAACCTTTTGTGAGGCAAGATTTTCTGTTTTTACTTTCGCCGAGACTTTTAGATAGCCCAGGTCTCTTGCATAAGACAGAAGAGCGGGAATACATTCCTTTGCATAGCCCTGTCTGCGGTAGTTTACATCAATCAGGTAGCCGAGAGAAAACAATCCGTTTTCGTTCTCCGGCAAAGAAAAGCCTGCCCGTCCGATTAAGGTACCGGTGTCTTTTTTGAAAATTCCCCAAAGTGCGAGCTCAAACAGCGGATAAATGTTAGAAATATAAGCAAGGTGTTTTGCTCTTTCTGTTTCGTAATCGGCGAGTGGCTCATCCATAAACGAAGCGGTTTCCGGACAACTGTATATGGGGTAAAGAGACGCAAAATCATTTTTGGAAAACTCTCGTATCAGAAGTCGATTGGTTGTCAGAATTTCAGCAGGATAGGACATGGCATGTGCATGGGTACGGCGCAGATAGGCGACATCGACTGCTGCAAGGCTCTCGAATAGTGCATAAGCGCGGGAGAGGTCCTGACTCTCGGAATACGGGGAAAGATAGCCGATACATGGAATTCCGGCAGTTTCTGCAAGCTGGGTACCCGCCCGGGTATCTGTAATAAACAGGCATTCTTCCGGAGAAAGCCTCATCTCTTTAATGAATTGTAGAAGTGTATCGGATAAAGAAACGGATGCTGGTTCAAATGGGATTATTCTAAATTGTAATCCGGCGCAGATTAAGGAAGAAATAAAGTCCTGTACATACGCTTCTGTACCGGTAATAATCCCATCTATATTGATAATAACACCTTTTAGCATAGAAATTCTCCTTCCGCATTTTCGCGACTATACCGGTGTATCATGGTTTATCGGCAGTATCAGTCTAGCATAAGTATCCGGATGAGTAAAGATATAAAAGGGAAAAACGAAAAAAACGAAAAAAACGAAAAAAAAAATAAAAAAAGACTTGATTATCTTTGCGTTTTGTGTTTTCCTATTAGTATGGATTTTGCTCGACTGAATAAGGGCACATTCGATTCCATATTAACTGAAAGGCTGGTAGGAAGTATTATGAAAAAGGTAGTAAAGTTTGGCGGAAGTTCTCTGGCAAGCGCAGAGCAGTTTAAGAAGGTAGGAGATATAATTCGTGCGGATGAAAGCCGTAAGTATGTTGTGCCGTCTGCTCCGGGAAAGCGCCATTCGAAAGATACGAAGGTTACGGATATGCTGTATGGCTGCTATGCCCTTGCAGAGGCAGATAAGGATTTCTCTGCGGAGCTGGCTGCAATTGAGGCTCGTTATAACGAGATAATTACAGGGTTAGGCTTAAAGCTCTCCTTGAAGGACGAGTTTGAGGTAATAGAGAAGAACTTTAAACTAAAGGCCGGCAGTGATTATGCGGCATCCCGCGGTGAGTTCTTAAACGGTCGCATTATGGCTGTTTATCTTGGATATGAGTTTATTGATGCGGCAGAAGTAATCTGTTTCCATAGTGACGGTTCGTTTGATGCCGAGAAAACGGATACTGTACTTAGTAAGCGTTTGGCAAAGGCAGAGCGTGCGGTAATTCCGGGCTTTTACGGTGCCAAGAAGGGTGGAGAGGTAAAGACCTTTTCCCGCGGTGGTTCTGATATTACCGGCTCTATTGTTGCAAGAGCGGCAAAGGCAGATTTGTATGAGAACTGGACCGATACGTCAGGTTTTCTTGTTACTGACCCGCGGATTGTCGAGAATCCGAAGCCGATTACTACGATTACCTATAAAGAACTTCGTGAGCTTTCCTACATGGGTGCAAGTGTATTCCATGAGGATGCGATTTTCCCTGTAAGAAAGGCAGGAATCCCGATTAATATCCGTAATACCAATTCACCGGAAGATGAGGGTACCATGATTGTGGAGAGTACCTGTCGCACTCCGGAATATACCATTACCGGTATCGCCGGTAAGAAGGGGTTTGTTGCTATCAATATTGAAAAGGATATGATGAACTCCGAAATCGGTTTTGGAAGAAAGGTGCTTCAGGCATTTGAAGAGAACGGTATTTCCTTTGAGCATGTGCCGTCCGGTATTGACACGATGACCGTATTTGTGCATCAGCCGGAATTTGAAGGAAAGGAGCAGAATGTGTTAAGTGCAATTCACCGTCTGGCTGCTCCGGATTCCATTGATTTAGAGGCAAATCTTGCGTTGGTTGCTGTTGTAGGCCGTGGTATGAAGTCCAACCGTGGTACTGCAGCAAGAATTTTTGCGGCACTTGCCCACAACAACATTAACATCAAAATGATTGACCAGGGTTCCAGTGAGCTGAATATTATTATCGGTGTACGTAACGAAGATTTCGAACTTGCAATTAAGGTTATCTACGATATATTTGTATCGTCGGTGCTTTAATACATAAAGAAAGTTTATAAAAGAGAAAGCGGGGTATTACAATGAAGATTCAAAACGTAACAGACAAAGCATTCAAAAAGTATGGTAAGGTTGTAACCGGAATTGATTTTTCCGATATGCTTGCAGTCATGAAGCAAAAGGAAATTCCGGCAGATGTTGTGTATGAGCCGGGCCTTCCGGAGCTTGAAGCTTGTGCTTCCGCAAAGGATTTATGTGAAAGCGTATACGGCGGTATGCCGATTCAGGTCGGTCATTGCAGCGGTAACAATAATAAGTTAAATGCTGTGGAGTATCACAGAGATTCCGAGGTGAATATTTCCGTTGACGGTATGATTTTACTTCTTGGTAAGGAAGAGGATATCGAGGATGATTTCACATATGATACCGCAAAGATTGAAGCATTTTTAGTACCGGCCGGTGTTGCGGTAGAGCTCTACGCTACGACACTTCACTATGCTCCTTGTAATTCCGAAAAGACCGGGTTCCGCGGTATTGTAGTGCTTCCGAAGGGAACGAACTACGAGCTTACAAAGAAGCCGGATAAGACTCCGGAGGATAAGCTGATTACCCACGTAAATAAGTGGCTGATTGCTCATGAGGATGCAAAGATTGCAGGTGCATTCAACGGTTTAAAGGGCGAGAATATTACGCTGTAATAAGGGCAGAAAAGACGAGAGGGCTGACGCACCGGATGCGCAGCCCTTTCTTTAGCGTAAGTTTTAAGTTACAGAAACAGGGATATCAGATACAATACAAGCAGATGAACCGGATAGAAAATGTAAAAGAAATACTTAAATTTCTTCGAACGAATCAATGTACCGTTATACATTGCTATCGGAACAAAGGCAAGTAAAGAAGCGATATTAACACTTAGGAAGATAATGCAACCAAAGAGAATCTGCAATTTTTTTGAATTGCGGAAAAAGTATAGTACCGCAACATATAATATGCCGATATAGCTGTAATCGACTCTGGTGAGAACTGCTATGACACAGGCGGCAAGAACACACAGAATTTGTCCGAACCATTGTTTGAATGCAGCCTTCGGAAGTACCTCCGTTGTTTCAAATCGCTTCATGGCATACAGCATCAGGAGTGCAAGAAAAAGTGTGAATACGGTGTTCTGGTGCTGCGGATAAAATAAGGAAGCGGTGCCGTCTGTCTGACCGTAAATCGGAGCTACGGTTGAGATAATCAGATTAAACGGAAGTTCTGCGGCGAGAGCACAGAGACCGACGCGGAGCAGATATTTTTTATAGTCTGAAGTATGCAGAAAGCCCTCAAATACCAGAAAAGCAAAAATAGGAAATGCGATACGTCCGACAAGACGCATGATGGAATACATGGAATAGATAGTTAAGTAGTCGGCCGGAATAGCGGCAAGCTCTTCTGCGGTAGCATCGGCAGAAAAAATCAGGGTCAGGTATTCCGGAAATTTGGCGAGTCTGGCATAAACCAGAGTAACTGCTGCATGATCGATTAACATGGTAAGAGCTGCAAATATTTTTAAAAAATTTGCCGGAAATCCGGATGATGGCTGTGAAATGTCTGTTGTGGTTATCTGATTGGTCATTGATGTTTCCTCCTCTTTATGTTATGATTATATAGGAGGAAAAGAATAATTTCAAGTGAGTTTTTTGACAGAGTTAGGAGGAATAGGATGGGACGCCGACGGTTTATGAGTGTTTTTTTAGCAGCAGCAGGGCTTATTGTTTTATATTGCCTATTGCAGAAGATTTCTGTGGTCGGAATGGGAATAAAATGGATAGCGGATATTCTTTCTCCGATTTTCATAGGCTTTATCATAGCGTTTGTTTTGAATCTGCCGATGCGGGGAATGGAAAAGCTGTGGGATAGCTGCACGTCGGGAATCATAAGCTGTCTGGCAAAACGGAGACGAAGAGGAAGGAAGTATTCCGGACCGACAATGATATCGGGCAAAGCAGAAGAAACCCCGGGTAAGAGAAGCAGTGTATTGCGTCGCCCGGTGTGCCTTTTATTATCTATTCTGATTATCCTTGCAATTCTTTTTGCTGTTTCGGCGCTGGTTTTTCCGGAAATCGGAAAAGCAATTATGATGATTGTCAACGGAGCTCAGGAGTGGTTGGATAGGGTGAAGGTATGGTGTGTCCGATATGCAGAGGAGTATCCGTTGATATACGAGACTATACTGGGGCTGAACATTAACTGGGATGCGACCGCAAAGAGTCTTTTGAGCCTGATTGGTACAGGAACAATCGGAGTCCTCGGCAATACGTTCACCGGACTTGTCGGTGCTTTTGGCGGAATTGTTAATTTTATGATTTCATTGATTTTTGCGGTTTATGTTTTATTAAGCAAAGAAACACTGGCAAGACAGATTCAAAAGCTTTTTCAGGCGTTTTTGCCGGAACGTGTGCGGAATGCTCTTTTTCACATTTCATCGACCTCACATAGGATTTTTTGTGCATTTGTGACCGGACAGTGTGTTGAAGCGGTTATTTTGGGCAGCCTGTGTACCATCGGGATGTTGATTTTCCGGTTTCCTTATGCGGCGATGATAGGTGTTCTGGTTGGTGTGACCGCTTTGATTCCGGTGGTAGGTGCCTTTATCGGTGCAGGAGTGGGAGCCTTTCTGATTCTGATGAACGACCCGTTTCAGGCGCTTATGTTTATTGTTTTTATTGTAGTTTTGCAGCAGATAGAAGGAAATGTGATATATCCGAAGGTTGTGGGAAGCTCGGTAGGTCTTCCGGCCATGTGGGTGCTGGCTGCAGTGACGGTAGGTGGCGGCATTGGGGGGATTGCCGGTATGCTGTTTGCGGTGCCTACGGTTTCAGTGTTGTATACTTTGCTTCGTGAGGCAACACAGAAGCGGCTGGATAAGAAAAGAGCAGAAACAAACGAAAATTTATCAGAGAGAGTAGGAGACCAGTAATATGTCAAAGAAGAGCGTTGTAAAAGAAATCATTAGTTGGGTAGTTATTTTGCTTGTGGCATTTATCATCGGTAATTGTCTGAATAAGTACGTATTAATGAAGGCAGTCATTCCTTCCGGCTCCATGGAGAACACTTTACGTGTCGGAGACCATGTATTCGGATTTCGTCTTGCATATTTATTTTCGGAACCGAAGCGCGGAGATGTGGTAATGTTTGACTGGCCGGATGATGAAACGGTTCTTTATGTGAAAAGAATTATCGGTCTGCCGGGGGAAACCGTGGAGATTACCGACGGAAAGGTATATATCTGGAATGATAAGGAAGGCAAGGATAAAACAATGCTGGTTGAGGATTATCTGAAGGAAGAGCCGGTAGGCAGCTTTGGAATCTTTGAAGTCCCGGAGGGGTGTTATTTCATGTTAGGTGATAATCGGAACAGTTCTCTGGATTCCAGAAAATGGAATAATAAATATGTACAAAAAGAAAAAATCAGGTGTAAGGCATGGTTCCGTTACAAGCCTGATTTCGGATGGATAAAATAGGGCCGGTTAATGGTGAGGGTGTTTGCTGATGACAGCATGGGCATGTGTAATCTCTGCCATAATGGTAGCCTTGAACTGGTTATCAAATTCGCAGAGGCGCGACATTAGTTCTCCCTGTGTTGTAGCAACGTACTTCGGTTTTAAGCGGTTTAAGGTATAGGATGCAATGTCAAGACGACAGCGTTCGCATTTGCAACCGTCTAAATACCCCAACATCTCGTCTAAAGTAAGGATTACATATTCTTCCATAATATTACGTAGAATTAACTGCATCTGGAGTGCCTCCGTTCATTGATATAAATTTATGGTAACACTTTTTTTGCGGATTGTAAAGAAAAACATAAAAGGGAGCAGACCGAATGCAAAATCAAATCAGCATTGCGGATAAATTGATTGAGACTCATTCGTTATCCGCAACAGAGTGGAG
>JAQXOR010000011.1 GCA_029099805.1 Lachnospiraceae bacterium | reverse complement strand
TCAACACCGGTCTTGCCTCCGATAGAAGAATCTACCATTGATAGAAGACTGGTCGGCATCCCGATGAACCGGATTCCCCGCAAATACGTCGCAGCAGCAAATCCGGTTAAATCTCCGGTTACTCCTCCGCCGAGTGCAAGTAAAACATCATTTCTGTCAAAGGAATGCTCAATTAAAAACTCATATAAACAAGCAACCGTATCAAGATTTTTGGAAGCCTCCCCTGCCGGAAAGACAAAAGAAACACAGAAAAAGCCTTCCCTATCAAGAAGACCTCTTACCTCTTTTTCATAAAAAGAAGCCACATTGGTATCACTGACCAGACAAATTTTTCGCCCTTCTATTTGCAGAGAGCGCAGAACAGAAACAAGTCCATCAAAGGAGTCCTGTACAAAAATAGAATACAACGGCGCATTATCTGCGCCGCGAACAAGTAACTCATCCTTCATACTCATTTATTCCTCGTCTAAATTAATAATTTCAATCTCATCCTTCGAAAGGGAATCCAATGGATTCTCCTGCATAGTCTCCTTATGCTCTGCATAAATCCCCAAAGGTGTATCAACAGAGCCGGGAGTTGTATCAAACATAGAAAGAGAATCCAAATTAACAGTAAAGCTTTGACTGTCTAAAAGCTCCAGCTGCGAATTTACTAAACTCTTAAATTTGGCCTTATACATATCGTATTGACGAACCAGTTCGACTGTCTGATTGCGAATCTGTTCTAACTCATGCTTTGCATCCTCTAAAATGATATTTGCCTTCGATACTGCCTCCTGCTCAATGACTAACGCATTCTTCATAGCAGTCCCCTTAGTCTCTTCAGCAGTACGTTCTGCAAGCACCAGTGCCTTTTGTAGAGTCTTTTCGATTGTCTTATAATACTGAAGACCTTCATTTAATACATTAATCCGATCCTTCATCTCCATACGTTCGCGATAAAGTACTTCATAACTATCAAGAAGCTCCTGCATAAAGCTGTCTACATCCTTCTTGTCATAACCCAGACCGCCGGATTTAAATACTTTGTTTTGAATTTCAATCGGTGTAATCATAGTACTTCCTTTCTCTATTAGTAACGTTCTAATGTAACTGCAATACGACCTTTTTTGGTTAAACTGCCGATTTCCTTTAATCTCGCCTTTCCAAGTCCGCGAAAAGAAATAACATCCTGCTCCTTTACGGCTACCGACGGCGACGTGGTTTCTCGGCCGTTAATAAAGACCTTTCCTCCCGAAACTGCGTTTGCCGCACTGCTTCTCGATACTCCGAAGGCAGCGGCGGCAACGGAATCAATTCGTATTGCAGATACCGTCCGGACGATTGTCTGATATTCTCTTTCAAACTCGCCCTCATCTGCCTGTGCAACATTACATATTACATTTGTGTGCCGGACCTGTGTCATGTTTTGTATTAAAAACGAAGCAATCCGTTCTGCACAAAGCAAATACGCTTCCTTCTCTTTTATAAAAATATCGCCGATGACATCTCGCTCCAGCCCGAGCCCAAGAACACTTCCCAGAACGTCTCTGTGTGAAAAATCATCTGAAAACTTTATGTTTTTAGGTACAATCCGAATTCCGCAAATCGGGAATATTTCCGGTAAAATCGTCACATCCGGCGGAGCGATACAAAGCATCCGGCGTTCTGTGTCATGAAGACCTCCGTAAAACATATAGTTTGTACCGGTCAGAACTGTCTTTGCTGTCTCAATTTCACTTAATGTTAAAAAATCCGTAAATTCTGTCCGATAAGAAAACTCTGCACGCTTTCTCAGTTCAGAGATTCTCTTTTTTAATAAAAGCTCGTCCATGCCAACCTTCTTATCTGTTTAAGGTCGGTACCTCAAACCCGTTTTGTTCCACATAGGACAGGTAATCGCCCGAAATATCCACATTTTCCGGAGAGACAATGAAAATCAGGTTGGAAATCTGATGTATCTTCCCGTTTAACGCATATACCGCACCGGAAATGAAATCCATAATCCGCTGTGCAAGTGCCAAATCAATTCCTTCCAGATTTACGACGGTAGCTCTTTCAGATACCAGCATATCACATATATCCTGCGAATCATCAAAGCGGGTCGGCTTCATAATGCTCACTTCCAATGCTTTTGCAGAAGATGCCGATGCTGACCGAAGCGGAACTACTCTGCCCGGTGTGGCAGCACGTTCCGGTCGCTGCACCCGTTCTCTTTTACTCTCGGAATAGTCATACTCAAACTTCTCTTCGTCATATGTCTTTTGCGGCTTTACAGTCTTTGCAGGAACCGGTGAAACCCGGGTAGTCTCTTTACGGAAGGATGGGGTTTCTTCTGTCACTGCTTCCTGCACCGGACGTTCCGTCTTTTTCCTTTCCTTTCGGTAAGAAACCGATGAATCAAAATCATCAAAGTCGTCGAAATCGTCTTCGTCCGTTACATTCATTTTGTTCAGAATACGTTCTAAAAAGTTAACCATACTAATATCTCCTTTTATTCCTTTGGCAAATACACGCGATGACCAAAAATCCCGGTGCCGACACGTACCAGCGTCGCACCCTCTTCTACTGCGATTTCATAATCACCTGTCATACCCATGGACAGCATATCCATATCTATATTATCAATGTTTTTGGAATTGATGTCAACCATTAATTGCTTCATTTTTCTAAAATAGATACGATTTTTCTCTGCATCTTCCGTATACGGTGCAACTGTCATTAACCCCCTTACCCGGATATGAGAAAGCCGCGCAATTTCTTGTACCGCCTGTACAACCTGCTCCGGTGCAAGGCCGTGTTTTGACTCCTCTCCTGCAATATTAACCTCAAGCAAAATGTCTGTTACGATTTCTTTCTTTTCCGACATCTCCGCGATAGCCTTTGCAAGAGTAACGGAATCAACAGAATGAATCAGTACTGTCTTTCCGATTACATATTTTAACTTATTTGTTTGCAATGAGCCTATCATATGCCAGTGCAACGGTTCGGAAATCTCTGCCTGCTTGTCTCTTAGTTCCTGTGGTCTGTTCTCGCCGAACTCTATCATACCACATGCCATTGCTTCTCTGATTGCTTCCACCGGCATAGTTTTACTGACTGCAATTAAAGTAACCTCGTCCGGATTTCTGCCAACACGTCCACACGCTGCTGCAATCCGCTCCGATACTTCTGAAATAGCCTTTTGAATTGCCCTTGTTTCCTGCATTTTATGATTCTCCTTCAATCAGAATAATATCCTTTGTTACAACCGAGACATCTAACACAATATGGTCATAGAGTGAAACGCCTCCTGCGAGACCTGCACGCACTAATACATAATCTTCGACATCCGTAATCCGTTCAATCCGTCTGAAAACGGCATATCCTTTATTCATGTTATAGACCCCTTCCATATTGGTCAGGAAAGAATATAACATCGCACGTTCCGGTTCCGATTCTGTCCCTGCAGAATTTATATATTGTCCGGAATCCATATCCTCTTCCGCAACAAAGTAATACCCATTTTCGTAGAACAGCGGTGTTATCTCGTAAAAATCAGGTTTAACCGCTCCGGATTCCGCATCATAGCATTCCATACTGACACCAAGTGTATCCGCTTCCCCGCCGCCATGCATAATGAAACGCTCCGGTATCTGATAAACTTCTTTTTCCAAAATAGCAGTTTCCGGTATCTTTAATCCCTCTTTGGATGAGAGAAATACTGTCACATCAAGAAAACGTTCACTTAAATAATCCGAAGCATATCTGTCCATTTTGACCAGAAGATAAGAGTCTTCGCCGAGCCAAAGCTCTTCGTACGGCTTCTCATATAGGTTTGAATCTCCGAGAATTTGAAAATTTACCGTAGTACCTTCTTTCTTAATACGGTCCAAAGACTCCTTTGAAACCTGAATAACCAGCTCCCATGTTTCCTCCGGTATCAGCTTATATGCAAAACTATCAATTGCTGATATACCGGTCTGTTTACTGTACTGCGGCACCGTCCGCTTCTCAGTCAAAAACTCCTCTCCGGTAAGCATTTCCTTTGTATATCCGTCGTATAAATCAGAAAAATAGGAAATAATTCCGCTTTGCGGAGAACGTACCGTCAGGAAAGAATTCTGTGACGTATCCTGATTTGCCAGGGTATCTAACATAGAAACATCCCGATAACGCAGATAATCCGAAAGAAAATCCTCACGCAAACGATAACACTCCGAAAAAGATACATCGGAATAGTCTGTACAAAATGCACGCACATTTCCTTTTAACCGGTTCAAATCATTTGCGGTCAATATGGAATTTTCTTCACTTAAATTCAAAATATCCTGTAGCTCTGAAGAATCATTCAAAGAATAAATTTTCGCATTTCTGGTAACACGGGCTCCTTCCCGGTAATAGTAATTCAGGTATCCGGCATGCTCCGTGCGATAAACCGTTTCCGGCCGAAGAATCATTGCTACCGCAGACACTTCGCTTCCTACGCTTCCGGCCTGTACTTCATAGAGGGAAAGATGCTTTGTTGTAAAATAACGATATATATTTATAATCAGCAGAACCAATACACCAAAAGCAACTACTAATCCGATATTCACTTCTCGCCTGGTCCGAAACTTAATTACGTTCCGCTCCTTTGCCATGCTGTAACTTCCCCCTTCCTTCTTTACGGCAATCAAAAGCCCCGGCGCAACTTCGAATTGTGCCGGGCCTCTTCTTTTGTATTATTTGGAAACGACAGACTTCATTAATTCTGTCAGCTTTCCATACAAAACTTCATAGGACGGTGCATGAAATACTTCCGCAATATAAGACTTTCCTTTCTCATCTTTGAAATAAAGAATCATGCAACAGCCTGCTGCGTTCGTTGTTCCCGTCTTTCCGCCGACAACTTCTATCCCCTTCGGGATTTCAAATCCACCGCCGAAAAAGAGATTTGTGCTTTCAAACGATTTACTCTTTGCATTTCCCTGTGCATCGGTATACTCTACCTTACAGGACGGCATTGAAATAATGGATAAAAATGTATTATAACTGATCAGTTCATTCATTATCAGATAAATGTCATATGCGGTTGTGAAATGCTCCTTGTCATGTAATCCATGAGGATTCACAAAATGTGTATCTACAGCCCCCAGACGTCCGGCTTCCTCGTTCATCAGCTCCACAAAGGCCTCCACCGAGCCGGAAACATGCTCCGCAATCGCGATTCCTGCGTCATTTCCACTATAAATCAGTAATGCCGCGAGTAAATCTCCGAGCATTACACTATCCCCTTCTTCAAAGCCGCATCGGACAGCTCCGTTTACTCCGATATGAGAGGCATGATAGCTAAATGTCACACTTTCACTTAAGTTGCAATTTTTTAACGCGACAAGAGCTGTCAACAGCTTCGTAGTACTAGCCGGATAGATGGTATCCAGCATCCCATGCTGCTGTAAAACAGTATTATCGGAAAGACGATACAGACCATATACGTAATCGGATTCTGAAACAGACGTGTCATTATCCGGCACGCCGGACGGAATACAGACCTCAGTCCCGCGTCCGGATAAAAAATCTGCAATTCTATCATTTCCTACATCATAATATTCATATGACTTAGAGCCGGTATAGGCAAGAGGCAGTCCACCCTCATCCTCTGATGCCGTACCACAGCCGGAACATACAAAGGCAAACAATAGCGCCGCTGCTACCCATTTTCTTTTCCATTGTATCATTTGCCCACATCCTTTTAACTTTTGTAAAGCTCTCTCCAATCCAGATCGCCGCGCTCCAACCCTTTTACAAGCAATTCTGCTGTTGCCACATTGGTTGCAAGCGGAATGTTATGGGTATCACAAAGCATAACAACATTGTTGACATCCGGCTCATGAGATTTTGGTGTTAACGGATCTCGTAAAAAGATAACCATATCAATCTCATTGTGTTCAATCTGAGCGCCCATCTGTTGTTCTCCCCCCAGAGGTCCGGCAAGATACTTATGAACAGAGAGGTTTGCCGCTTCTTCAATCAGGCGACCGGTTGTACCGGTGGCATAAAGCGTATGACGGCTTAAAATCCCCTTGTAAGCGATACAAAAATTCTGCATCAGTTTCTTCTTTGCATCATGTGCTATTAACCCAATATTCATAGTTCCCCCTTCTTCGGTATATCCGCAAAATCCAAATCAATCTGATTTTTCTCTTTCTTCTTTGAGATACCGATGTTTAAAATAATACCTATACCAATCATATTACACAGCAGTGAACTTAACCCGTAGCTAACAAACGGAAGCGGAATTCCGGTATTCGGTAACAACATGGTAACCACACCGATATTAACAAACGCCTGAAAAATATAGATTGTACCAATCCCTACCGCAAGCAGTCTTCCAAGATAATCCGGTGCTTTTTTTGCCACCATAAAGCAGTTCAGTGAAATAGCCAGAATAATCAGAATAATGCAACAGGAGCCCAAAAAGCCGAATGCCTCTGCCATTCCCGAAAAAATAAAGTCGCTTTCCACAACCGGAATATTTTTTGCCCCGAGTGAGCCGTCACCCGAAAAAAACTTACCGGTAAGTCCTCCGGAAGCAATAGCTGCAATTGAGTTGTTTTGCTGCCATAACAAATCCGGATGATTTTCCGGATGCAACAGTGACAGAATTCTTGACTGCTGATTCTCATTAAGCAACACCTGAAAATCCTGCTGTACATACCAAAACAGTCCCGCCGCCACAGGAATGGAGACAGCCACAATCGGCAGTAGAAGCTTATACGTAATGCCGGAAGCAAAAATAACAACTACAAGGCTGACACAGATTACAATCGTAGTGGACAAATCCGGCTGTATAAACACAAGCCCTACCGGAAGTGCAAGCATAGCTACCGCAAGGAGCAGGATATATCCTTGTTTTATCCGATTCATCAGACTGTTAAGCAGTGTTGCAAGACATATGACAAGCACTATTTTTGTCAGCTCAGACACCTGGAATTCAAATTTTTTATTCGTCTCGTTCGGAATACCAATCCAGCGGTTTACGCCACCACGTTCCACATTAAAGTAGTCCACGTACTTTACAATATACAACAGCACAAAGTTTACAATATACATTAAAGCGGAAAATTTGCATACAAAATGATAGTCAAACATCGATACAAATATCGCAAGAAAAATGCCACCAATCAGCCCCTTAATCTGCCTTGGTACCATGTCAATGTCTTCTCCCTGCACCTTTGCCAGTACACAAATACCGGCGGTGCACAGGAGAATAATCATCAGCAACACTGACCAGCGGTACTTTTTTAAATCATACCGTTCCCATACCTTAAACATGAAACACCCTCTTAATTCTTCGAACGCATATCCTTAATCGGAATATTCGCAAAAATCGCAGGAACAGAACCATTGTCTGCATCCGACTGTGTCTGCTTAATCTGGATATCAAGACCCTGCATATCGATTTCAATATACTTCGATATTACCGCAATAATATCATTCTTCATCTGTTCCATAATTTCCGGGGAACAGCCTGCACGGTCCGACACCAAAACCAGCTTCAAACGGTCTTTTGCCACCGAACCGGATGTTTTATTTTTGCTAAAGAAATCAAATAGACTCATACTTCTTCCCTCCGTTAATTTTTCTTGAATAGACGGCTGAATAAGCCACCCTTACCTGACAAATCAAGGAACGGTACTTCTTCTCCGTCCACACGCCTGCAGATATTCATGTACGCCTTTCCGGCCAGTGTATTATTTCCTACCAGAGGAGCGCCCTGGTTTGTGGAAATTACTATGTTCTCATCATCCGGAACAACACCAATCAGAGGAATCGCAAGAATCTCAACAACATCATCACTGGACATCATATCACCGCGTTTCACCATATCCATACGAAGGCGGTTCACAATCAAATGAATCTGCTTCACTTCGTTTGCCTCCAGAAGTCCGATAATACGGTCAGCGTCTCTGACTGCAGAGACCTCAGGAGTTGTCACAACAAGTGCACGGTCGGCACCTGCAATCGCATTATGGAAGCCCTGCTCAATACCTGCCGGACAGTCAATAATCACATAGTCGAATTCTTCCTTTAACTGGTCAGTCAGTTTTTTCATCTGCTCCGGCGTAACAGCTGTCTTGTCACGCGTCTGTGCAGAAGGAAGCAAATAAAAATTATTGTATCCCTTTACCTTAATAAACGCCTGATTGATTTTACAGGTTCCTTCAATTACGTCAACCAGATTGTAAACAATACGATTCTCCAGACCCATAACGACATCCAGATTTCTGAGTCCGATATCAGTATCAATCAATACAACTTTCTTATCCAGTTTTGCAAGACCGGTACCTACATTTGCTGTAGTGGTAGTTTTACCTACACCGCCTTTTCCTGATGTTACTACAATCACTTCGCCCATTCGTTCATATCCTCCGATTATTATAATTTTATATCATTTAAAACCGTTCTGGAAACCGGTTCTATATAAATATTATCTCCAGACCTGAATGCAATCTTCGGTTCCTTTGTTTTTTCCTTTTCACGCTTCCAAAGCATTTTCCCAACCTTGTCGGGAGCTCTGGCAATCGTATCTGCTATCCGTATCTGAACCGGATCCAATTCCAGTGCCAGAACAAACGCATTTGTATTCCCCCCTGCCCCCGCATATACATTGCCGAGCAGCGAGCCTAAAACAATAATATTTCCTTTTGAGGTAACGGTCGCTCCCTGATTTACATCTCCGATAATAATAATGCTTGTCTCAGTCTCAAGCACCTGACCGGAACGTAAATTTCCTTTATAAAACTGTCCGTTCGAGCTGTCAAGCGCTGCCAGACGTTCCTCCAGAGAACGCCTGTGAAGCTCCTCTGTTTCGCTGTTTTTCTCAATAATACACACAATATGAACATCCGAATTTTCAGCAATCACATCCAGCAATTCCCTTTGCTCCTCATCGGATAAACTCCTGCCTTCAAATGAAAGCGCCATTTTGGCATTTCCGAAGAACTTGGCCGATTCTTTGAATTTTTCTTTCAGCTCTTCCGCTATTGTTGCAAAATCAGCCTGTTCATCAATATAAACCGAAAAGCCGTATGTGGTTCCCTTAATTACCACTGCATTACTCATAATTCCCTCCTCTGCTTATTCTTCTTCCAGCTTATTATAAGAAGTATCATATGTCTCCGGATGAAAATAGTAATCATATACGACATAACCAAAATCCACCGCATTTCCTGAAGAATATCCATTCGGAATTACAACGGTTACGGCTATCTCCGGATTAACATACGGTGCATACGAAACAAACAAAACATGACTCGGTTTTGTATCGGAAACCTGCGCCGTACCTGATTTACCTGCTGCTGCAACTCCCAGTGAGGAATACTGACGCCCGGTGGAATCGCTGCTGTTTAAGACAAGATACATTCCCTTCTGCACCTGAGCCCATTCCGCATCCGTAAACTCCGTAATTTCATTTAGAATGGTTGCGGAATTCTCTAATACCAGCTGCTCCTTTGTATCCATAATCCGGTCAATCAGCGTCAGGTTATAACAGATCCCACGGTTTGCGAGTGTCGTTGCATAACGCGCAATCTGAGACGGCGTAAAGCTGTGATAATAACCGATTGCCGCACGTACGGCATCATGTGATGCAATCTGTGGCTCCAGCTCCGCTATTTCAATCCCGGAGTTTGCACCGAGCCCGAACTTTTCCGCGTACTTCCGCAATTTTGCAATTCCAAGAGAGTCACTGTATTTCCCATTATAATCCTCTGCCAGGCGGTAGCCGACCTCAAAGTAAAAATAGTTACAGGAATGATAAATTGCCTTTGACACATCTATTTTACCATGCTTTCGCGGATAATACCAGCATTTTGGTGAAGGATCTACTTTCGTAAATTCACCAAGGTCATCAATTGTTTCATAAAGTCCCAGTTCATTTTCCCCGTATCCCGCAAAGCTGGTAATCATCTTAAAGGTGGAACCGGTTGTTGTCTTTGAATTGGTAATGCGGCTGGAAAGCGGATTGGACTTGTCTGCCAACAGTTTTGAGTAATACTCCCAGTCAATTTTATTTGCCAGCTTATTATTATCATAGCTGGGATACGTTACAAGTGCAAGCACATCTCCGGTATTGACATCCGTAACAATCAGCGAAGCCCCGCAAGGTTCCAGTGCCAGCTGGGCCGGTGTAATCTCGATATTTCCAATCTTCTCGCGAATAAAGGTATATGCGGAAACTCTGCCGTTAGAAAGAGCCTTGTAATCTGCTTCGTTATATTTTATCACATTCTGGTCAAACAGTAATAAACAGACTTCTTTCCCGGAAAGCTCCTTTTGAAATATCATATTCCTAAGAAGCTTCTTGGCAAAGGTTGCATCTTCCTTCAATAATTCAAAAATTTTATCCTGCAGTATCTGGTATATCTCATCAGTAACATAATATGTCTCAATTCCGAGCTTTCCGAAATCAATCCAGTTCCGGTTAATGGCATGTACCAGAAACTCACTTAAGCTTACGGTATTATTTTTATATCCGAGATAGATTTCATCGGACTTATCAATTTTAGAGGTCAGCAGGATACCGACATTGGCAGAGGATAACTTTGTGTAGATATACTCCATATACGCTGCCATCTCTTCCGACAGCTTTGCATTTGTCGTTGTACTACCGTAAGCAAGGTACCCGTCCAGGCGATTCAGCACCGTCTGATACTTGTTCTGATACTTCTGATATACCTTTAATTCATTTGCACCGGCATCTTCCGGAGGAGTATCCCCGAATATCCTGTTCACATTCAGCACATTATTGGAAAACAGCGCGTCATATACTTCATAGACCGGAATTAGAATCTCATCTGCAGATTCCCCTTTCGTACCATAATCCAGTTCCTCCGTCATCTGCTCCAAAAGAATCTTTGCAAGCTCCTTCTCCACCAGATGGTAATAGGCCTTCTGCATCTCGGCATCAATTGTCAGATAAAGATTGTTTCCTGCCTGAGGCTCTTCTTCTACCTCTGTATTAACAATGCGGTAATTCCCGTCTAATGTCAGCTTCTCAACACCCTTTTTCCCGTTCAAAACATCCTCAAAGGTCTTTTCAAGTCCTGTTTTTCCGATTACATCCGTAGCGGAAAAAATCTCCTCCTCTGCGTTATAGTCCTCCAGCTCCTCCTCTGTGATTTTACCGGTGTATCCGATAATATGTGCAAAGTATTCACTGTAATTATAGACTCTTTTTGTTTTCTGCACCACCGAAATTCCGGGAAGTTCGGCACTGTTTTCCTTCAGTGCGGAAATCAGCGTATCCGACACTCCCGTTGCCAAAGTAATCTGGGAATACTTCGGCCAAAGCGTAAAAATAGCATAACGGACTGACATAATCTGCAATGCATCTTCTACCGAATATTCATCAGAAATACCGTACATCGAGCCGAATTTCAGATTGCCGTAACGAAGCAGGGCAAACAATTCCTCGGCACTCAGATTACGTTCTTCCTCTGTCAGGTTATCAATCGACTGTTTTCCCAAAGCATTCTTGATAAACCGAAGCCTTGCGGTTCCATCCACTGTATATTCCAAAATACCGGACTCCCCAAGGGTAATATAGAATTCCGGTTCCAGCTCTACCTTCTCTCTTTCTAAAATCTGTATCAGATGATACAGCATCGCATTCTTTTTATCGTTTGTATTGAGTAACGGACTGTCTTCCAGTATTACCGAATACGAAAGCTCATTATATGCTAAAACCCTGCCGTTTCTGTCATAAATCATACCGCGGGTACTGTCTGTCTGTCGTTCCCGTATCAATTTGTATTCTTCTTCGGCAACTACCTGCTTCGCATCCAAAATCTGAATGCGGTACATCTGGAAAATCAATACTCCGGCAAGCGCAAAATAAACCAGTACAATCGGTATCATACGGGAAGTGAGCCATTCTTTCAGCTTACTAATAATTACATACAGCAAAACCCTACTCCTCCTTTTCTACCAGACGTAAAAGCAACCGATGTACACTGTGCAATAACGGATATAAAAAAACGGCAGCCAGAACGGTATATACCATACGAGGAAGAATCAGATGGAGAAAATAATATCCAAATGCCGTTCTGCTTCTCAGAAGAAAGTGCGCAACATAGTATGCGAAAGAATACAAAAACTCCCCTGCCGCTATCATAAGCATCGGAAGTGTATAGTCCCGTTCCTCATATATTTTTTGTGAAAAACCGGCCAGATAACCGATACACAGGTAAAATAAAGCACACAGACCAAGCATCTCACTAAAGCAGGCATCTGTCAAAAGACCTGCGGCAAGACCGGTAAGCATCCCTGCCACCCGTCCTCTTGTATATGCAACCGTAATTACAAGAATCAGAAGTAAATCGGGAACGACCCCGGCCATGGAAATGGCTGGCATTACCGTACTTTGTAATAAAAAACATAAAATCAACTGTAAAAATACAAGTACAATGCGAATCAAACTATCGTTCCTTTCCGGTAAATCTATTCGAAATCATATGCCTCTTTTAGTTCCGTAATAATTAATACCTCATCCAGATGTTCAAAGTCTACCGCCGGAATCAGATATGCTGTCTTTGTCATATTACTGGAATCCACCTCAATATCCCTGATATAGCCGATTAAGATTCCCTGTAGGAACTTATCGCTGATATGCGAAGTAACTATTTCGGAATCCTCCTGAAAGGAGGCATCCATAGAAATCATTTCCACACGGATTTTACCGCATTCCTTCATCAGCTTCAAATCTCCGGACACAATACATGTATCCTTTGTTTCTATGGACATTCCGCTGACATTGCAGTTGTCATCAATAATAGAACGTACTCTGGACCAGTTTCTGCCGGTCTCGGAAATAATCCCGACAAGGCCGTTTCCCGCCAGCACGTTCATTCCTGTTACAATGCCATCCTCGCTTCCTTTGTCTATGATAAAGCTGTAAAACCAGTTGTTAGTATCACTGGCAATAATTCTGGCTGCAACCTTATCGTAATCCATATACTTTTCATCCAGCTCATACAAACGCCGTAACCCGTCCAATTCGTACTTTTCCTGGGTCAGCATCTGATTCGTAACGGTAAGCTCATTTATTTTTGTCTTCAGCTGCTCATTTTCGGCACGAAGCTTCTTGACACTCTGAAATGCCTGCAACCGATTGGAAATCGCACTCCCGACACTGTTTATCCCGCGCTGCATTGGAGAAATCACATTTCCGGCCACTGTCTTCACACCGGAAAAACGTTCCGGAAAACGATAGGAAGCAAACATTAGAACGACACAAAGAATAATGCAGAAAATCCACAAATACTTTGGATTAAACTCAAAGTTAACCCGCCTTCTCCTTCTGCGGCGTTTCATTTCCTATCAACCTCCGTTTGCCATCTTGTCCAATGTCAGTCGCAAATCACTATACTTACTGTTTTCAAGAATCCTGCCAAGTCCGATTACTACTGTATTGGCAGAATTCTCACAAATATGAATGTCAAGTTCTGTTTCCTGCGCAAATAGCTTATCCAGGTCCTTAATATTAGCGGAACCGCCGGTCAGATAAATACCTGTATCCAGAATATCCGATGCAATTTCCGGCGGAGTCTTCTCCAGAATAAGCTTTACCGCATCTACAATTGCATGCAGATGCTCTTCAATCACCTCATAGACAAAAGCCGAATCAACCTCTGCCTCTATCGGAAGTCCGGTCATAACATCTCTTCCGTAAACCCTGAGAGTTTTTACCTCCTTCGGCGGCAAAGCGCAGGAAAGCTCCTTCTTAATCAGCTCTGCTGTTTTGTTTCCGATAATCAGATTGTATTTCTTCTTCACATTGGAAATTATGGATTCGTCCAGACGATTCCCACCGATGTCCACCTTTTTGCTGTTCACAATACCGCCAAGAGCCATTACCGCAATCTCCGTGGTCTCTGCACCGATATCCACCACCATAATACCATTGGCGGTCATAACCTCAAGACCTGCCCCGATTGCATTGGCAACCGGCTTATGCACGGCACGTACCTTGTCCTTTTTCGGCTTTGCGGAGGAGCTCCAGAGCAAATCATAAAATGCACGACATTCTACTTCGCTGATATCACTCGGAATCGCCACGATAAACTCTGCACCGTTCATTTTACCGTGCTTGTCCGCAAGCAAAGCAAAGGCAGTGTTAATAAAAGACAGCATATTGGCAAAATCGGCAATCACTCCGTATTTTACCGGAAATGTCACCTCAAAATTGTCCGGAGTTCTTCCGTACATTTCAAACGCTTCGTTTCCGATAGCCTTTACTGTATTATCGCAGATAGCAACTACGTTCTTTTCATCGAAAATGACACCTTCGTTTTTCTTGTAAATCTTAATCATGCTGGTACCGAAATCTATTGCATAAACCTTTGATGACAACTTTAAAATCTCCCTTCGCACAGTATTTCTATATTCTATCATAGTGTACCACTTTTTCCTATATATTTCAATCATTTATTTGTCTTATATTTTGACAAATACTTATTCTAACACCCCCTTTTCTTTCATACTGAAATAACAGTTATCCCCGATAATAATGTGATCCCGCAGAAAAATCCCCACAATTTCACATGCCTGTGCCAGTCTTAGGGTCACGGCAACATCCGCTTCACTCGGAACCGGAACACCGCTCGGATGATTATGCAGAACCACAATAAACACCGCTTCATAGCGGAGTGCAACGCAAAGCACCTCTCTCGGTTCCAGTACTGCCATGTTCACCGTTCCCTTGGAAATAACCTCATCCGCAATTCTTCTTCCTTTTGTATCTAACATCAGTAGCATGATTTCTTCGGTCCTGCAATGCCGTAAACGTTCCATATACTCATAGGCTATGCTCTGCGGGGAAGAAAACACATCTGCCGGCGGACAGACAGATGCCTGCATCCGTTTTGCCAGTTCAGCCACACAACAAAGCTGAATCGCTTTCACTTTACCGATTCCTTTCATCTTCTGAAGTTCCTGCTGGGAATAATAATACAGGGCAGACAGCCCCTTCTTTGCACCCGGGCGGTTTAAGACACGAATTGCCAGATCAACCGCACGCTCATTTCTTGTGCCGGAGCGAATAATGACTGCCAAAAGCTCCGCATCCGACAAAGCCCCCGGGCCGAACCGCTCACACTTTTCGTACGGACGCTCCGACTCCGGAAGTTCTTTTTGTGTTAAAAACTGATTCATACTCCTCCTTTTCTCTGCGAAAAGGAACCGAAATCAGAGTTTTCTGTAAACCAGAAATGCAATCACTACACCGATAATGCTGGCTATTGAAATCTTAATGGATAAACCGAAGGTAAAGCAAATCACACCAAGATTCAGCACCAGTGCACCGTTTCCGGCATCACTTCCGATTCCGAAGGTCATTCCGTAGTCAAGCCATGACAACCATGAAATATCCCTCGTCAGCATCCCCAAAAAACTGCCGATAACAACACCGCACAGTAATAATAACAGTAAAACCCATGTTCTTCCGGTTTTCATAAAAGTCCCTCTTTTCTATTGATTCTCCTCCGTTTATTGTAACATAAATCATGTGGTTATTCAAACCTTTTTTAATTCAAATCGGGAGCAGGACATGACCGGAATCTCCTTCCTTTCCCCCGGCTCTTCCTGTCACTGCAAAATTAACCCTTTCTCAAACAGCTTCTGTACGGAGTTCATAATTCCGAACTTTGCATGATACCAGGTAAGTCCGCCCTGGAAATAAACCGTATACGGTGCCGCAACCGGACCATCGGCAGAAAGCTCAATAGATGCGCCCTGAATAAATGCCCCCGCCGCCATAATGACATCATCATGGTATCCCGGCATTGCCCACGGCTCCGGAACCACATAGCTGTCTACCGGGGCAGCCTCCTGAATGCCGTGACAGAATGCAAGCATTGCCTCTTTACTGTTTAGCGTTACCGCCTGAATGATATCGTAGCGCTCCTCCTTCCCCTTCGGAACGACCGAAAATCCAAGCTTTTCATAGATATTTGCGGCATAAATTGCACCCTTAAGTGCCCCGGCAACGACCGTCGGAGCCAGGAAAAGTCCCTGGAAGAAGGAACGGTTCAGTCCGAGACTTGCACCTACCTCCTTGCCGAGTCCCGGTGCTGTCAGGCGATACGCACAATTATCCACATATTCCTTTTTCCCTACAATATAGCCCCCAATCGGAGCCAGACCGCCGCCCGGATTTTTAATCAGAGAGCCGACACAAAGGTCTGCCCCGACATCCGTCGGTTCAATAACCTCAACAAACTCACCGTAGCAGTTATCTACCATGCAGATAACATCCGGCTTTATATTCTTAATAAAGGAAATCAGTACGCCGATTCTTCCCGCAGATAATGTCGGTCTCGTCTGATAGCCTTTGGAACGCTGGATTTCTATGAGCTTTGTGTGTTCATTGATTGCTTTTTTTATTCCGTCAAAATCAAAATTGCCGTTTGGAAGCAAATCAACCTGCCGGTAGGTAATTCCAAATTCTGCCAGGGAGCCCTTGCATTCCCGTATTCCGATGACTCCTTCCAGGGTATCATACGGCTTTCCAACCGGCGACAGTATTTCATCTCCCGGACGCAAATTTGCGGAAAGAGCAACGGTTAATGCGTGGGTACCGGAAATCAAGTTCGGACGAACGAGAGCACTTTCCGCATGAAACACAGAGGCATACACCTCTTCCAGCGTATCTCTGCCGATATCATCATAACCGTACCCCGTAGAATCGTTAAAATGTGCATCGGACACCTTGTTTTTTCGCATCGCTGCCAACACCTTCAGCTGATTATATTCCGCCACCTCATCAATCGCCTGAAAGCGGTCCTTTAAGGATTCCTCCACCTCATAGCATAAATCAAACACCTTATCGTTGATTTTGCAGTCCTTGTACATCAGTTTTAAATAATCGTTCATGATAAAATCTCCTATATGTATTCATATATTTTTTATGTAAATATAGTGTAAAATAGTCTGCATGATTTCGCTGTGAGGCTCCTCTTCAAAGAAGTCACCTCGGCATAGTATAACATTCCGAAGGATTCTTGTCCACAAAAAAATGCACCAACCGTTCCACTCCCGCTACTGCCTGCGCATCCTCGATTGCCGGTAAGGTATCGGTATTGTGGGAGCATACAAGTTCATGGATTTCTTTACAATTCATATGATGAAGCAATGTTTTTGCCGTTTCATAAGCCTTTTCCGGCTTTCCGTCACCGCCGCCCACCAAAAGCACGGCGCCTTTCTTCGGCTTCAATCCGCCCTCTTCCTTCCGGAACCGCTTACCGCAATAGTACGTCTGTAGTCTGCTTCCCACATCCAGCATTTTCCCGGTGAGCTCCGAAAAATAAACCGGTGACGCAATCAGCACATTGTCGCAGTCCTTCAGATACTCGTAAACCTCCTGCATCTCATCCTTCACCGCACAACCGCTCTGTTTTCGACAATATCTGCAATCCAGACACGGTGAGATGTTACAGCGGTAGGCATCTACAATTTTATATTCTCCGGACAGCCTGTCCGTAAGAAGCTTTAGTAATCCTGCGGTGTCTCCGTTTTTTCGCGGAGAACCATTGAAAATCAAGGTTTTCATACCCTATTACTCCCCTTTCTAACGACAATTGTCTTAACGTTAACATCCGTTTTTGATTCTTTTCATCACTCAATCACACTACCGTGAAAATAGCATTCATAAATCTGCTTTCCCTGATAGCATATTGTTTCATATCCCTGAAACCAGGTAAAATCGCCATCCACCCTGTAATCATAAGCATAGCCGTCGTTTTCATAATGCTCCGGTCCGCGAAACGGCTTGTCTGCCGGCACAAGGAGCAATGCTTCCTTTAAGAAATCTCCGCTAAAGTTTTCCCCAGTGACACGTCCCGCATAATTCATACTCCAGTACGGCTTCCCCTTAATCCAGAGAGCTTCTTCCCCGACAAACTTGTTTCCGCCGAAATAGGTATCGTAATACATATAATCCCCCTCGGAATACACCAAATCATGGGACTGCGGTCTGCACGATGCCGTTTCCGCACCCTTTCCAGCATAGGTCTTTTGCTTTGCTTTTATCAAAAAACCAATCAGTTCGTTTATTTTTAAACACCTCTCAATTCTTTCTATTTTAATTTTCGTCGCCCGAAATACCGCATCGTTCGCTTTTTGTATGCTCTATATTCCTCCCCGCACATTCTTTCCATATGTGCCTCTTCCTGCAATATCTGCAGGTGCAGCATCACTGCCGCCCACACAGACACCAAAAGAAGCGGAATATTGAAAAACAACAGGCACAATGCCAGATACATCAAATCAAAACCAACAAAAGCCGGATTACGACTCCACGCATTACTATTCATTTTTTAGTTGTCATAATTATTTTATGTTTATATACAAAAAATGAATCAATCCAATATCAAATCCGAAAGCAAGACTAAAAACTATTTCTTCCTTTCACTTTACAACACCTTCTCCATTCCGACCTTCTGCGGCACCAGTCCGCATTTCTCATAAAACTTCATGGCGCTTTCATTGCAGGACCAAACATTCAAGGTCACATTGTAGCAGCCGGACTGCTTTGCAAAATCCAGTACATACCCGTACAAGGCCGTTCCGATGTGCATCCCCCGCATTTCCTCGTCTACACACAAGTCGTCTATGTAAAGCGTCTTAATGTCCGTCAAAATGTTATTGTCCAAATGCTGCTGAAACACGCAAAAAGCGTATCCAAGCACTGTTTCCTGCTCGTCCACCGCAACAAATACCGGCTT
>JAQXOR010000010.1 GCA_029099805.1 Lachnospiraceae bacterium | reverse complement strand
ATAGCCAAACGGTAACGCACAGCGATATGAACCCTGCAACCGCTGGTACGAAGCCAGCTACCCCCGACGACAGTTTCTCCCACAGGAACGGGCAGGACCGTTTAAGTCGGCAGGACGACAGAATAATCGGTGATGGGCTACTAGCTCAGGCGGTAGAGCACTTGACTTTTAATCAAGGTGTCGCGGGTTCGAGTCCCGCGTGGCTCACGAAAGCAAGGGAGAATCGCCTTGCTTTTTTGCGGATATGGTGGAATTCAAGACAAATGAGCTTGCTCATTTGTAGGCAGACGGAAAGCGGAGCTTTCGGGTGTCTGGCAATTCCTTCATGATAAAAATGAATAAGCGGATATGGTGGAATTGGCAGACACGCCAGATTTAGGTTCTGGTGCGCGAGCGTGCAGGTTCAAGTCCTGTTATCCGCACTAAACAAAGAAACGAAGGTCATTTATGACCTTCGTTTCTTTGTTACGGACGCATAGCGTCCGTAAACCAGAGGTTCAAGATCTCCGCTTCGCGCCGGTCGGCGCAAAACCGAGGTCCCCCGGACCTCGTGCGCCCTGTTATCCGCTTTTTAGGAGGCATAGCGTCCGTAAACCAGAGGTTCAAGATCTCCGCTTCGCTCCGGTCGGCGCAAAACCGAGGTCCCCCGGACCTCGTGCGCCCTGTTATCCGCTTTTTAGGAGGCATGGCGTCCGTGAACCAGAGGCTCAAGGTCTTCGCTTCGCGCCCTGTTATCCGCTTTAAAGTAAGTGTTACAAAGAGAGACAAAAGGCTGTTGAGCAGGGCAGAGTGGTTTTGGCTTTGGGGATTGTTGCAATCTCGACTTAAAACTACAGCACGAATAAAACAAACCGGAACGCAAAGTGCGAAGCCGTGAACAAGGGAACAAAAGACGGCAGGGCAACAGCGACTGCTTGTAATGAAACAGAAAACGAGATGAGAAAACATAAAGGGCATTAGTGCTCTTTGTCTAATCTTATGGCGGAGGAACCGGATGTCAGAAAGAGAAGAGAAATTTGAAAGAATGCTACAGGACACATTGGATGAATATAATGATGTCGTAAATAAAATGGAGAAGCTGAAAACAGAGAATAAGTCAAAGACTGCTACCTATAAGCAATTACTGGCCAAGAAATTGACACTTCAGAACATTATTGCGAGATATGATATATATGGTCTGGTAGAGAGGTAGAATTCCTATCTATATGGCTAATTGATTCTTTATGGAAATTCCGGGAAGATTTTTATAAACATGAAAGGATAGGCTATACGGGAAAATCCAAAATAGTGGTTGCACAAACAACAAAAGTATTGTATGATTAAATCCAGTAAAAATTTTGAGTGGGTACGGCGATTGCGCTTGATGTGACAATAAAGCTGTGGCAACAAAAGGAGGATATTTGGGAATGGAAAAGACAATGGATAAGATTATCGCGCTTGCAAAATCCAGAGGTTTTGTGTATCCGGGTTCCGAGATTTACGGCGGACTTGCAAATACCTGGGATTACGGTAATCTTGGCGTGGAACTGAAGAACAATGTAAAGAAGGCATGGTGGAAGAAGTTCATTCAGGAAAATCCGTACAATGTAGGTGTGGACTGTGCAATTCTGATGAATCCGCAGACCTGGGTGGCATCCGGTCATCTCGGAGGTTTTTCCGACCCGTTAATGGATTGTAAGGAATGTAAGGAGCGCTTCCGTGCCGATAAGCTTATCGAGGATTATGCCGCAGAAAACAACATTACCTTTGATGGTGCTGTAGACGGCTGGAGCAATGAGCAGATGCAGGATTATATTGCGGAGAAGGGCATCTGTTGTCCGAGCTGCGGAAAGAAGAATTTTACCGAGATTCGTCAGTTTAACCTGATGTTCAAGACCTTCCAGGGTGTGACCGAGGATGCAAGAAATACCGTATATCTTCGTCCGGAGACTGCACAGGGTATTTTCGTAAACTTTAAGAATGTACAGAGAACTTCCCGTAAGAAGATTCCGTTTGGTATCGGTCAGATCGGTAAGTCCTTCCGTAATGAGATTACGCCGGGTAACTTTACGTTCCGTACCAGAGAGTTTGAGCAGATGGAGCTTGAATTCTTCTGCGAGCCGGGAACGGATATGGAATGGTTCCATTACTGGAGACAGTTCTGTATCGACTGGTTAAAGTCTCTCGGAATGAAGGAGGATGAGATGCGTGCCCGTGATCATTCTCCGGAGGAGCTTTGCTTCTACAGTAAGGGTACGACCGATATTGAATTCTTATTCCCGTTCGGCTGGGGCGAGCTTTGGGGTATCGCAGACAGAACCGATTATGACTTAACCCAGCACCAGAATGTATCCAAGCAGGATATGTCCTACTTTGATGATGAGAAGGGCGAGCGTTACATTCCGTATGTAGTAGAGCCGTCACTCGGTGCAGACCGTGTAACCTTAGCTTTCCTTTGCAGTGCATATGATGAGGAAGAACTCGGTGAGGGTGATGTCAGAACCGTGCTGCATTTCCATCCGGCACTTGCACCGGTGAAGATTGGTGTTCTTCCGCTGTCCAAAAAGCTTGGTGAGGGTGCGGAGAAGATTTTTGCAGAGCTTTCCAAATATTATAATTGTGAGTATGATGACAGAGGAGCAATCGGTAAGAGATACAGAAGACAGGATGAAATCGGTACTCCGTTCTGTGTTACGTATGACTTCGATTCCGAGACCGACGGAGCAGTTACGGTTCGTGACCGTGACACGATGCAGCAGGAGCGCATTAAGATTGAGGACCTGAAGGCTTACTTTGAGGAAAAGCTTGCGTTCTGATATATCTTGATTTAGAAACGGCAATCCGGTTATTGTAAATAGTTTGGCGGGCATAGGTGCGCTAAACTTACCGGATTGCCGTTTTTTTTCAGATTCTGAAAAAATTTTGAAAAAAGTGTTTTCAAGCTTGACATTCTATGTTATAATTTTAGCGACGGCTGCATAGGCGTTTCGTTTTGGTGCGTATTTTTCGGATACTGTTCCTTTTGATGCCGGTGACGGCATGTCGCAGACAAGCTGAGATGCAAAACACAGCCAAAAATTCTAGGAGGTAAAACAACATGGCAACAAAATGGGTATACATGTTCAGTGAAGGTGACATGAGCATGCGTAATCTGCTTGGTGGTAAGGGTGCCAATCTTGCTGAAATGACAAGTATCGGTCTTCCGGTACCGCAGGGCTTTACCATCACCACTGAGGCTTGTACTCAGTACTATGAGGATGGCCGCAAGATTAATGATGAGATCATGGCTCAGGCTATGGAAGGCGTTAAGAAGATGGAGGAAATCAACGGCAAGAAGTTCGGTGATTTAAAGAATCCGCTTCTTGTTTCCGTACGTTCCGGTGCTCGTGCATCCATGCCGGGTATGATGGATACCATTCTTAACCTTGGCTTAAATGATGATGTAGTAGCTGCAATGATCGCAGGAAATCCGGATCCGTCCTTCAAGCGTTTCGTATACGACTCTTACAGACGTTTCATCCAGATGTTCTCTGACGTTGTAATGGAAGTTGGTAAGAAGTATTTCGAGCAGCTCATCGACAAGATGAAGGAAGAAAAGGGTGTTAAGTTCGACGTTGAGCTTACCGCTGACGACTTAAAGGAGCTTGCAAATCAGTTCAAGGCTGAGTACAAGAACCAGTTAGGTAAGGACTTCCCGTCTGATCCGGTTGAGCAGTTAAAGCTTGCAATCGAGGCTGTATTCCGTTCCTGGGACAACCCTCGTGCAAACGTATATCGTCGTGACAACGATATCCCGTACAGCTGGGGTACCGCTGTAAACGTAATGCCGATGGTATTCGGTAATTTAAATAATGAGTCCGGTACCGGTGTAGCATTTACCCGTGATCCGGCAACCGGCGAGAAGAAGCTCATGGGTGAGTTCCTTATTAACGCTCAGGGTGAGGACGTAGTAGCAGGTGTTCGTACCCCGATGCCGATTGCTCAGATGGAGCAGGAATTCCCGGATGCTTACGCAGAGTTCATTAAGGTTTGTGAGACTCTTGAGAATCACTACCATGATATGCAGGATATGGAGTTCACCGTTGAGAACAAGAAACTGTACATGCTTCAGTGCCGTAACGGTAAGAGAACCGCTCAGGCTGCATTAAAGATTGCCTGTGACCTTGTTGATGAGGGACATAAGACTGAGGCTGAGGCAGTTGCCATGATCGATCCTCGTAACCTCGATACTCTTCTTCATCCGCAGTTTGATGCAAAGGCTCTTAAGGCTGCAACCCCGCTCGGAAAGGGTCTCGGTGCTTCTCCGGGAGCTGCTTGCGGTAAGGTTGTATTTACTGCAGAAGATGCTGAGAACTGGGCAGCAAAGGGCGAGAAGGTTGTTCTTGTTCGTCTTGAGACCTCTCCGGAAGATATTACCGGTATGAAGGTTTCCCAGGGTATTTTAACCGTTCGTGGTGGTATGACCTCCCATGCAGCAGTAGTTGCACGTGGTATGGGTACCTGCTGTGTATCCGGTTGCGGCGACATCGCTATGGATGAAGAGAATAAGAAGTTTACATTAGCCGGTGAGACCTTCGTTGAGGGTGATTTCATTTCCATCGACGGTACGACCGGTAACATTTACAAGGGCCAGATTGCTACTGTTGATGCAACCATCGCAGGTGAGTTCGGCCGCGTAATGGCTTGGGCTGATAAGTTCCGCAGATTAAAGGTTCGTACCAATGCAGATACTCCGAGCGATGCAAAGAAGGCTCGTGAGCTTGGTGCAGAGGGTATCGGTCTTTGCCGTACCGAGCATATGTTCTTCGAGGAAGACAGAATTGCTGCTTTCCGTGAGATGATCTGCTCCGATACTGTTGAAGAGAGAGAAGCTGCTCTTGAGAAGATTCTTCCTTACCAGCAGAACGACTTCGAGCAGTTATATGAAGCTCTTGAGGGATGCCCGGTTACCATCCGTTTCCTGGACCCGCCGCTTCATGAGTTTGTTCCGACCGAGGAAGCTGACATTGAGAAGCTTGCAAAGGCTCAGGGCAAGTCTGTAGAGACCATCAAGAACATCATTGCTTCCCTGCATGAGTTCAACCCGATGATGGGTCACAGAGGTTGCCGTCTTGCAGTTACCTATCCGGAAATTGCAAAGATGCAGACCAAGGCTGTTATCCGCGCTGCTATCAACGTTCAGAAGAAGCATCCGGATTGGACCGTTAAGCCGGAAATCATGATCCCGCTTGTTTGTGAGATCAAGGAGCTTAAGTACGTTAAGAAGGTTGTTGTTGAGACCGCTGATGCTGAAATCGCAGCTGCAGGTGTTAAGCTTGCATACGAAGTAGGTACCATGATCGAGATCCCGAGAGCAGCTCTTACTGCTGACGAGATCGCTACTGAGGCTGATTTCTTCTGCTTCGGTACCAACGACTTAACTCAGATGACCTTTGGTTTCTCCCGTGACGATGCAGGCAAGTTCCTGAACGCTTACTATGATACCAAGATTTTCGAGAACGATCCGTTTGCAAAGCTCGACCAGAACGGTGTGGGCAAGCTTATGGAAATGTCCATCAAGCTCGGCAAGCCGGTTAATCCGAAGCTTCACGTAGGTATCTGCGGTGAGCACGGTGGTGACCCGTCTTCCGTAGAGTTCTGCCACAAGATCGGACTGGATTATGTATCCTGTTCTCCGTTCCGTGTGCCGATTGCCAGACTTGCTGCAGCACAGGCTGCTATCAATAACAAGTAAGATATCCTTGGCATAAGGGTTATTGAAACTAAATAAGTAAGTCAAGACTGGCTCAGAATCGAAAAGGTTCTGAGCCGGTTTTTTTGTGAGGAGAAAAGTGGAGGGAAGGTATGCGGGGCATGGAGTTGTGGGAAAAAGTAATCGGGTTCACCGGAGAAATGTTGGGATGAGAGGCCATAGATTTTGTGTCGGAATCTGTTTGGGTGTGGTATAATGGAAGTGGAGAATTGAGAAATTGTGGGAAGGTGGAAAATAGTTAGAACTTGATGCGTCAAAAAATATTTGAAAACTATGATAAAATAAATAAGGAAAACAGGGCAAAAGAGAGATGGGTGGATGAACAAGAGAAAGGATAATGAACATGGCAGACAAGGCTTATAGTAATAGAATAGGAGAAGAGGCAATAGCAACAAATGGTATGAAAATGAAGATTACTGAATATGTTTCATCTTCAAATATTACTATAGTTTTTGAAGATGGTGTAACTGTTTACAATAAGAATTATGTAGATTTTCGAAGAGGAAAAATCGGGTATCCTAAAGAAGACAAGATTGGAAAAAGTGCAATTGCTAACTGTGGATTGAAG
>JAQXOR010000009.1 GCA_029099805.1 Lachnospiraceae bacterium | reverse complement strand
TATCCCCTTTGGAGCGGAGCAGGGAGCTGCCGAAATTGTAAAACATCATGGCAGGCATGCCGAGAAAGTACACGCGAAGGTACAAAGAGGCAAGCCCGATGACACCGTCAGGAGATTTCATCAGGGTAAGAATCTGCGGCGCAAATAGTACACCGATAACTGTTAAAGCCAGTCCGCAGATAAGACTGACGGTAATGGCGGTATGTACCACTTTTCCGGTCCGCTTCTTATCACCGGCGCCGATATACTTTGCGGATAAAACATTGGCACCGGTCGAGAGTCCCAGAAAGAGATTTGTCATCAGGTTAATGAGGGATGAGGTGGAACCGACTGCAGCAAGGGAGTTATCTCCTGCGAATTTGCCTACTACGGCGATATCTGCGGCATTAAATAAAAGCTGCAAAAGGCTGGATGCCATAAGCGGCAGAGCAAACCGGAGCATTTTCGGAAGTAATGCTCCGGTTGTCATATCTAATTGATAAGTGTCTGTTTTTTTCATTATGACAATCCTCCGTATTTCTGGTATAGTATATGATTCTGTTTGAAAAGTGCGCCGTGGAATTTGACCGGATAGTCAGGATTCACGACGCACTCTGAAATTTTATAGAAGCGATTCAAAACGTCCCGATGCACCGCAGGGAAGAACGAGGCCGCTTTCCCGTACCGGCAGACCGATTTCCGAGGACTCGATACGTCCGGAAAAACGGCGGAGCTCTGTGCCGAGCAGATACGAGAGCAGGGCTGGCTGTAAGCCGGTGGTGTAGGAGTTAATCAGGAAAAACAACGGTTCCTCCTTCAGCACCTGTGTGGTCAGCTGTACAAAGGAGTGAATCTGTTCCTCAATTTTCCAAATCTCGCCCTTTGGCCCTCTTCCGTAGGACGGCGGGTCCATAATAACAGCATCGTAACGGTTGCCGCGGCGGATTTCGCGTTCAACAAACTTGACGCAGTCGTCCACAATATAGCGGATTGGTGCGTCACCAAGGCCGGAGAGAACCGCATTTTCCTTTGCCCAGGTTACCATACCCTTGGAAGCATCTACGTGGGTCACGGCTGCACCCGCTGCTGCAGCAGCGAGCGTAGCGCCGCCGGTATAGGCAAATAGATTCAGAACCTTGATTTCACGGTCCGGGTCAGCCTTCTTTGCAGCACGGATTTTCTCACCGAACCAGTCCCAGTTCACCGCCTGTTCCGGAAAGACACCGGTATGCTTGAAAGCAAAGGGCTGTAAGCGGAAAGTCAGCTCCTTATAATGTAACAGCCAGTTCTGTGGCAGGTCAAAAAACTCCCATTCGCCGCCGCCCTTGTTGCTGCGATGGTAGTGCCCGTTTAACTTTTTCCATTCTGTGGCATTCTTCGGAGTGTTCCAAAGCACCTGAGGGTCCGGTCTGAGTAAAATATAATCACCCCAGCGCTCTAGCTTTTCGCCGCCGGAGGCATCTAACACTTCATATTCTTTCCAGTCGTTTGCAATCCACATAGAAGTCCTTTCCTTTTACTATGTTTACTGTGATATCTCATTTATTGTAGCACTATAGTTCTGTACGGTCAATCCGAAAATATAAAATGCCGGGTATGAAAAGGGAGGGGATGGGTAAATTAAGGAAAATGTAAGGTTTTGTTTCCGGTTTTTTCCTTGACTTCAGATTGTATTTATATTAGTATAATAATAGGGGATTTTATTCAATTATTCTCGGAATTTAGCGGGAGGAAAACGATGGTAATTGATTTTAAGTGCCCACAATGTGGGGGCGGTATGGAATATGACAGTGAGCAGGGGATGCTTTTATGCAGAAGCTGTGGGTTTGAGCAGGCAATTGAGGATGCGCCGGAGACGGAGGAAAGCGATGTAGTCACAGTGGAACCCTTTGACAGCAGTGTAATACCGGATGAAGCAGAGTTTACAAAGGAGCCTGAGAAAAAGGAAGATGTGTTTTATGAGGAAGAGCAGGAGTTTATTTGTAACGGCTGTGGCGCTTCGATTATAACGGAGCCGGAGATTAGTGCTACAAAGTGTCCGTATTGCGGTTCTGCGGTGGCATTTGAAGCACGATTAAAGGGAAAGCTTGCTCCGGATAAGGTGATTCCGTTTACCGTATCAAAGGATGAAGCAAAGCATGCATTTAAGAAGTGGGCGAGAAACGGATTGCTGACACCAAAGGATTTTATGACGCAGAAGCGTCTGGGCGAGATTACCGGGGTGTACGTACCGTTCTGGCTATATGATATGAATGTGAATGCGGAGGCAGATTGCCTGTGTACTAAGAAGCATTCCTACCGTCGAGGAGATTATATCATACATGAAACAAAGTACTATCACGTATATCGCAGAGCAAATCTGAATTACGGTAAGGTGCCTGCAGACGCCTCCGTGAAGATGGATGATGAGACAATGGATTGTCTGGAGCCGTATCATTATAGTGAGATGAAGAATTTTAAGCCGGATTATCTTGCCGGGTTTCAGGCAGAGAAATATGGAATCGATGCGGATGGTCTGAGTGACAGGGTAAAGGCACGGCTGCAAAAATATGCAAAGCAATATCTGCAGGACAGCATCAGCGGCTATGCAACTACCACCTATCAGAAGCAGGAGTGTATCGCTAACCGCCGGCAGGAGTATTATGTGCTGCTCCCGGTCTGGATTTTGAAGTATACATATAAGGGCGAAGAACAGCTTTACACGATGAACGGACAGACCGGAAAAGTAGTAGGAAAGCCGCCGATTTCGGCGGCACGTGTTGCAAAGTGGCTGGGGATTTTATACGGAAGCAGCTTTGCACTGCTGACACTGCTTTCGTTTTTATTCGTGTAGGGGGTTGAGAAATGAAAAAAATGAGTATGCTACATAAAGCGGGTGTTGTACTTCTTATACTGCCGGTCTTGCTTTTTGGTTGTTTTCTTCCTGCCGGAACGGCAAAAGCAGAGATAGGGGATGGTTACAACCGGCTTGCTTCGGAAGGGGTAGAAGAATGGCCGGAGCTTGAATTCGATGCTGACCGCTATGAGGCAAAATTAATTCTGGAGGAAAACCTTGAAGCTGCCGGAATGAAACTGAACGCAGAGCAGCGGATTTATGATTTTTGCGGAAAATTTGACCGGACACGCTTAAAGGAGATAGAAGAGCAGATTGCTGAGAAAGAGAACGAAAGCGGAATCAGTATCCGTATCTTTGTGGCAGAAATGCGGATGGACTATGAGAAGTACTTCCTGGAGGAATGTGCGGACCGGCTTTGTGATAACGGCTACGCAGGGGAAGACCTTGCTATTATGTTACTTAATCTGGACAAATATGACCGGGGCGTTTGTATCCAGGGCTACGGTCTGTGCGAATCCCGAATAAACGACGACCGGATTGAGTATATTCTGGATGATATCATTGAGTGGTTTTCTTCGGATGACTATGAGTACGGTTTGCAGTTGTTTGTAAAGGAAGCGGCGTATTACGCGACGTCTTCGAATTATTCTGTATATTATAAGGATAATTCCCTCAAAGGAAAACTGCACCGGATGCCATGGCTTTTTCTTGTACTGGCTCCTTTGGGAGTGGCACTAATCGGAACTTCGATGATGAGAAATTTCGGTGGCGGTAAAATGACTGCAAACGGAGCAACCTATATACAGAACGGTAATTCCGGGCTGACGGCAAAAAAAGATGAGTATATGCGCACAAGTGTTTCGAAAACGTATTCTCCGAGAAGCAGCAGCTCCGGTAGTTCGGGAGGTCGCAGCTCCGGCGGTGGCGGCAGAAGCAGTGGGGGACGTTCACATTCCGGCGGCAGCCGAAGATTTTAAGAAAGCACCGATTGATTCGGCGTTTCTAAAGAAGAAGCTGTGAGGGGGATGAAACAGAGGGGCTTGGTAACAGGTGACAGGGTTTCACAGGAGAACTGTGAGTAAAGGAGATGAGGAATTTGAAGGATTTTCATGAAAAAGGAGCAAGAACGATGAGGAAGGCGTTAACGGAGGTTTCACCGGAGATTAATGAGCTTGCGGAGCTTTGCCGCACGAACAGCGGGATTGACCCGGAGCTTTATAAGGTACATGATGTGAAAAGAGGTCTGCGCGATTTGAACGGAAACGGTGTGGTGGCAGGTCTTACAAAGATTTCAGATATTACCTCCTTTCGGATGGAAAACGGTGAGAAGGTGCCGTGCGATGGTGTTTTACGTTACCGCGGAATTGACATCAGAGAGCTCTGCAACGGCTTTTTAAGCGCAGGTCGGTTTGGCTTTGAGGAGGTAACCTACCTTTTACTGTTTGGCAATCTTCCGACAGAGGTGCAGTTAGAGAATTTTAAGCATCTTCTCAGTGCTTCGAGAACGCTTCCGACGAACTTTGTCAGGGATGTTGTGATGAAGGCGCCGAGCAAGGATATGATGAATACGATTTCACGTTCTGTTCTGACTCTTGCCTGCTATGATAAGAAGGTGGATGATATCAGTATTCCGAATGTCCTCCGCCAGTGTATTATGTTGATTTCCGTGTTCCCGATGTTGGCGGTATACGGCTACTGTGCGTATAATCATTACGGCAGAGGAAAAAGCCTGTACATTCATAACCCATCCTCCAAATTATCGACAGCAGAGAACATTCTGCGGATGCTTCGTCCGGATATGCAGTATACGGAGCTGGAGGCAAAGATTCTGGATATGGCATTGGTACTCCATATGGAGCATGGCGGGGGAAATAACTCTACCTTTACGACACATGTGGTAACCTCCTCCGGTACGGATACTTATGCGGCAGTGGCAGCGGCACTCGGTTCCCTGAAGGGACCGAAGCACGGCGGAGCCAATATCAAGGTAGTAGAGATGTTCAATGACCTCAAGCATTCGGTGGCGGATACGAAGGACCCGGCACAGGTAGAGGAGTATCTGGTGAAGCTGCTTCATAAGGAGGCTTTTGATAAGAAGGGGCTGATTTACGGTATGGGGCATGCGGTATACTCCCTTTCCGACCCGCGTTCCTGTCTCTTAAAGGAGTATGTGGAGACTCTGGCGAAGGAAAAGAATAAAATGGCGGAGTACCGCCTTTACAAGATGGTAGAGGAGATGGCACCGAAGGTAATTGAACGGGAACGCCGCATTTATAAGGGCGTCAGTGCCAATGTAGACTTTTACAGTGGCTTTATCTACAGTATGCTTGACCTTCCGCCGGAGCTGTTTACTCCGATTTTTGCGATGGCGCGTATCGTCGGCTGGAGTGCACACCGTCTGGAAGAACTGATTAATCAGGATAAGATTATCCGCCCTGCGTATAAGAGTGTCTTAAAGGAAGGCGAGTATGTAGAGCTGGAGGAGAGATAAGAAAGTAAACAAGACCTCTTTCGACGGTAAGGGTAAACCGTAATGGAAAGAGGTCTTATTCTTTTTTTAGGAAGAATTCAGCAAAAAGCGATTCTTATTCTAACCTGTAGGTGACGGAAAGCCTTCCGCCTTCAAACTCGGAGAGATAAATGTGATATTCCCCCTTTTTCAGACGAAGCTTTAGATTTTCTTCCGTAAAGTCGGAATCGGTTGCGGAATAAACAGCTTCATCTCTGCTGTTAAGGATAGCAAAATGTACCGGAGTCTCAGCGGAAATAGTTAAGTCCAGAAAATAGTTGTCCGGATAGGATACCTGCAGTGTATTTAACATTACCCAGTCTTCCTTCGTGGCAGGAATGGCAGTATAAGAGTCTGCGCTAAAAGTGCAGTGGCTATTGGGTCTCTTCGCTGTCAGAAGGATTGAACCGACAGCACCGCCGATTAGTACGACAAAAAACAGCAACGTAAGAAAATAGTCCACCTTCGATGTTTTTTTCTTATACGGATTCCGCATGAGAAGAATTCCTCGTGTAAATATTCCGAGAATGGATAACAAGGTCACTACCTGAACCAGTGTCGCAAGCTGTGGCTGCCTGATAATATGAACTGTTTGAAGCACCAGAAGCAGTGCATAAATGATGGCAAGAACAGATGCAATCTTTGCCCATCGCCCATTCATTTCCTTTAACGAAGAACTGTCGGTATAAATGGTGTACTGCTCCTCCGGAAGAGAAGGGTCGTAGAGCTTGCGGAAGTAGTACCAGCCGTTAAAGGTATTACTGATAAACTCCCAGCCCTGTTCCCGATAGGTCTCGATGTAGCGCCCCGGTTCGGTCAGCCCCGGCTGATAATCCAGCTGATAGCGGTAGCATACCTCCGGATTGTATTCGTATTTGTGGGAAAAGCTTTTTCCGGAAATCAGATGCCAGCCGCGCTCGGATTCTCTGTTGATATCTTCCAGCTCTCGTTCATAGTTCCAGGCAGCATAGATGTTGTATTTTTTCTTGTATTTCTTCATTTTCATACCCCCTCTGTGTTTGCAAGCATACGTTTCAGACGGTTGATTTCGGCGCAAAGTGCTTCCCTGCCGCTTTCCGTCAGGTTGTAGAGACGCTTTCTCTCAAGTCCCGGTTCGTTTGAAATAATTTCTTTAATCCATCCCTTTTTCATCATGTTACTTGTGGCACCGTACATAGTGCCGGAGCCGATGGTAACTTCTCCGCCGGATAGTTTTTCGGTCATCTGCATGATACCGTAGCCGTGGTTCGGCCCCTTTGACAGGCAGAGCAGAATGTAGTAATAGCTTTCGGATAATGGTTCATATTTTTTCAAGGGTATCCCTCCTTATTATTGGATTAGTATGTCGACTTACGACTATATCATATCACGACATATGTCGTGTGTCAACATATTTTTGCTTGCATTAGGAAAAAGTCAGCTACTTTCCTATTGCTACTTTTAGGGTACATCCTTTATACTAAAAACAGATACGATAATAACAACACACAACAATGATAGGAGACGATTAGTATGGAAAGCTACACAATGAATGATATTGCGAGTATGACAGGACTGACTACGAGAACGCTCCGGAATTATCTGAAGAGCGGTATCTTATGCGGAGAGAAGGAGGACGGGGTATGGAAATTCTCCGAAGAACAATTTGCTGCCTTTATTGAACATCCGGCAGTAAAGCCCGGAATACGTGCGAAGAGACAGTCCATCGTTTATGATTTCCTTATGGCAGACAAGAAAAAGGAAAGTCAGACCTGTGTGATTCTTGATATTCCTGCGGAGCATGACACAGCCGGGAAAGTGGCAGAGTTTTTCTGTAACAGGATAAAGGAACAGACAGAGGACAATGTACGTTTTGGGTTTGAATGGCATAAAAAGAATGTTCGGGTGATTTTAAGCGGTCCGGAGAATTTGGTGAGGGAGATTATGGAGAGCTATTATCAAAGGTAGAACAGGTGAGGTGTGTTGATCAATAATTGATTGGTAGAATTTAATAAAAAACTCAACAAATTATAGAAAATAAATAAATATACCACCAAAAATGAAATATAAGTTGAATTTATCTATACCATTCAACTAAATAATGTGATATACTGAGCTCAACACAACCGAAAGGGGAATTTCGAAATGGCAGGAACGGTATTTGCAACCACACTTCAGATACTTCGAAAACAAAGAGGAGTAACCCAGGAACAGCTCGCATCCCATCTCGGAGTCAGTCCGCAGGCGGTATCAAAGTGGGAAAACGGGAGCTATCCGGATGGAGATTTGCTTCCGCAGATTGCGGATTATTTTGAAGTATCGATTGACTATCTGTACGGACGAGATAAGGGAAAGGTATCCTTAGAGCAGCAGCTGATGGATGCAATTCAGGGAATCAGTGCGAAGGAGAATTGTGGGTACGACGTGCATTTTGAACAAATTCTGCGTTATCTCTGGGCGATGCAGATTGGATTCTGGCCGGAAAATAAGCATTACTATGAACGTATGAGACCGGATGGGGACCATGTGGTAGCGTCTACCGTGGTAGAGGACGCTGGATTTACTTTCTTTCGGCTGAATCGGAGTCTGGAGTTTTACACGGCAATGAAGAAGCCGGAGGGTGGGTTTGCTTCCTATTTCAAGGTGACGGATGAGCTTGTACAGCTCTTTACATTCCTTGGAAAGAAGGACAACTTAAAGATATTTTTTTACCTTCTGTCGCTGGACGCGGGCGAGGGCGTTTCCGTTGCTACGATTGCAAAAAGAATCGGAGTTTCGGAAGAGGCTGCGGAGCAGGCAATGGCATACCTGAAAAACATTGCCGTGCATGACCAGGGAAATAAGATTATACAGGAAGTCAGTGTGCTAAATGAATATGATAATAGGGAACCGCTCTATGTGTTGAACAAATACTCCTCCTTTCCGGCGTTGTTATTGCTTGCTGGGGCGGATGCGGTGTTATATCCGCCGGGAAGCTTTGCACTTTCCGTTTGCGGAACGGATAAAGCGTGGTTTGAACGTGATAGGCTTGATTTTCTGAAAAAGACGGAAAAGAAGAAAGAGAAATGAGTATGAAATGCTAATCAGGCGGTGATGTGAGTAACAAAGCTACTGATAGCGGAAAGGGGAATTTATGAAGAAAAAAGAAAAAAAGGGAAAGCAGCCGGAAACGCAAAATACGGAGCAGGAAAAGAAAAATCCGCTTCATCGGGAACACGGTGTATTTCGTAATGTGGCCTTTGTGATGAAGCATATGGTTTCTTATGATAAGCTACTCCTGCTGTTTATTGTACTTGGCATCATCTGTCAGCCGTTTATGCGGTACTTCTGGACGTTTTTGCCAAAGTTTATTCTGGATTTGATTACCGGAGAGGGAAGCAGGGAAGAGCTGTTCGTTCTGATGGTTATTTTTACGGGAATTCAGCTTTTATTTACGATGCTCTCAACCTATTATAATTACGGGGTGGACTGGCGGTACATCGGAGCGCGTATGTATACGATGCTTCAGATGAACCGGAAGGCAATGAAGATTGATTTTGAGCATCTGGAAAATCCGGATGTGATGGATTGCTATCAGAAGGCACAGAATGCCTGCGGAAGCAATAATGCCGGTGTGGAGGGTCTGATGCGTGAGTCGGTCAGTTTCCTGGAATCCTTAGCAATCGCATTGCTCGGAGTCACCATTCTCAGTACGATGAACATCTGGATTGTGTTACTGATGATAGGTCTGGCAGTGATAAATTTCCTGATTGTGAATCATACGAATAAGGTCACAAAGGCGAAGGTATGGGACCCGTTAGCAACCTGGTGGAGAAAACGCTGGTATATGCAGAATATCACAACGAATTTTGATGCAGCAAAGGATATCCGCATGTTTGGTCTCAGGGATTGGCTGACCGAAAAATACAAGGAATTGAACAGCATTCGGTATGAGGCTCAGAAGGTCAATGCGAAATTCTGGTTCTGGACTTCAATTACAAGTAATGTGTTCTGGTTCCTTTCCCAGATTCTCGTGTATGTATGGCTGATTCGTGAAATGGTAAAGGGACAGCTGACCATCGGTAATTTCTCGCTTTATCTGGCTTCGGCAGGAACGTTCTTTCAGTATATCAGTGCGCTGTTAAACGGTGCCAGCGGTATTCTGGCAAGAAGCCGGGAGGTGGATGATTTCCGAAGCTTCCTTGATTTTGACGGCGGGGATACCGTGCAGACAGGAAAAGAGCTTCCAAAGCTTACTTCCTATGAGTTTGTATTTGAGAATGTGTCCTTCAAATACCCGAAGGCAGAGCGGTATGCCCTAAAGAAGCTGAATCTGACCCTAAAGGCCGGAGAACGGCTTGCGGTGGTTGGTTTAAACGGTGCGGGTAAATCCACAATGATAAAGCTTCTGCTCCGGCTGTACGAACCGACGGAAGGGAGAATTTTGTTAAACGGTGTGGATGTACGGGAGTACGATAAGCAAAGCTATTATGAAGCGTTTGCACCTGTATTTCAGCAGGTAGAGCTGTTTGCATTCCCTATGGAGGAGAATGTTTCCATGAAGGAGCCGGAAAGAACAGACAGCAGGATGGCAGGAGAGTGTCTGGCAGCAGCAGGACTTTCGGAAAAGATTGCGACACTTCCGGCAGGGATAAAGACAGAACTGTTAAAGATTGTTTATGATGACGGTGTGGATTTATCCGGTGGCGAAAAGCAGAAGCTGGCGCTTGCAAGAGCTCTTTATAAGGATGCTCCTGTAGTGGTACTCGATGAGCCGACCGCGGCACTGGATGCCCTGGCAGAAGCAAAGCTTTACGAGGACTTTGATAAGCTGATTGGCGGAAAGACGGCAGTCTATATCAGCCACCGCCTCAGCTCCACCCAGTTCTGCAATCAGGTAGCGATGTTCGCGGACGGGGAAATGGTAGAGTTTGGAACCCATGCGGAATTGATGGAAAAGGGTGGTGCTTATGCGGAAATGTTCCGGATTCAGGCACAGTATTACGTAGAGGATGAGGAAAATGCAGAAGGTGAGGTGGCAGCATATGGGGAAAACTAGCGAAAAGAAAGAGGCCGTAAAGGAAAATCGCCGGATTATAAAGCGTACACTGAAGTTTATTCTAAGAGTGGCCTGGAAGGAGCGCCCGTCGTTATTCTTTGTGTATGCAATTCTGTTTGTAGCAATGCTGATTCAGAAGGCACAGTATGTGATACTGCCGAAGTTTCTGATTGATGAGCTGATGCTCATTTTAGGGGGAGCACCGGCTTCGGAGCATTTGTATACAGTGGCATTGTATGTTGCCCTGATTTGCGGCAGTAATCTTCTGGCAAACATTATGAGCAATGTGGCGAATCAGTGGCGGAGTGTATTGGAAGAATGGTTTAATGAATATTTCGAAACGCTGCTTGCAGAGCACACGATGAAAATGGATTTTGAATATACAGAGGACCCGGCAGCACTCGACCAGTTAAATCGTGCCAAGGAAGGGATCAGCTGGTACAGCGGCGGAGTAGTCGGAATCTTAAACAGTGTGTATGATATCATCGGTCACATTACCGTGCTTCTTGGTGTCAGCACCATTATCGCGATTACCTGCCCATTGCTTTTACCGGTGCAGTTTATCGGGTTGTTGCTTATCAGCATATTTAATGCAAAGAACAATAAAATCGAAATTGAAAGCTATTCGGAGCTTGCAAAGATTAACCGTGTCTTCGGCTATTATCTGTTCCAGCTTTCTGATTTTTCTTACGGAAAGGAAATTCGTCTCTATGACAGTGCCGATATGATGCTTAAGAAAGCGGGGACTGAAACGGATAAGCTGACCGGGGTCTGGAAGAAGGTGTCAAACAGGAAGAGGACGAATGCCTGGGGAATGGATCTTATCAATGCGGCAAGAGACGGAATCAGTTATTTCTATATCGGACTTCTTGCACTGTTGAAACGGATTACAATCGGTGACTTTTCCATGTGTGTTACCTCTGCATCCGAGCTGTATCAGGGAATGTACGGGGTCATCCGCTCTTTACAGGAGATTTCAAAGCGCTGCGTGTATGCACATCAGTTTTTAAAGCTTCTGGATTATCCGGAGGCGCTCTCCAAAGGCGAGCGGAAGGTGACCGGTGAAACCCACACGATTGAGTTTTCACATGTGAGCTTCAAATATCCTCGTTCCGAGCAGTATGTATTAAAGGATATTAATTTGAAAATTTCCTCCGGCGAGCATTTGTCGGTGGTCGGTTTAAACGGTGCAGGGAAAACAACCTTTATCAAGCTGCTTTGCCGTCTGTATGACGTAACCGAGGGTGAGATTTTGATTGACGGTGTCAACATCAAGGACTATTCCGAGGAAGAGTACCGCAGGCTGTTTGCTGTGGTATTCCAGGATTTCCAGCTGTTTGCGTTCAGCCTGAGGGACAATATTGCCTTTGATGATGCTGCAAATGAGGAAGAGATTAACCATGTACTGGAGCTGGCAGGCTTCTATGAGGATGCAAAGAAGCTTCCCAAGGGACTTGACACAATGCTCTATAAGAGCTTTGATGAGCAGGGAACAGAGCTTTCCGGAGGTCAGCAGCAGAAGACCGCGATTGCAAGAGCGTTATACAGGAACGCACCGATTGTAATTCTCGATGAGCCGACAGCCGCCCTCGACCCGGTGGCGGAGTACGACATTTACCGTCACTTTGACTGTCTTGTCGGAAACAAAACGGCAATTTACATTTCGCATCGTCTGTCCAGCTGTAAGTTCTGTGACCGGATCGCGGTATTTGCGGAGAATACGATTAAGGAATACGGTACTCATGAGGAGCTGGTCAATAAAAAGGACGGAATCTACGCGGAACTGTTTGCGGCTCAGGCGCAGTATTATATAGAAGCAACGTGATGACGTTTTTTACTACCATTTTTTGTGCGGTTATGGTATACTGATATATGAAATGATTCGGATCATTCTATGGGAAAGACCGAATGAAAATGAGAGTTACAGGGGGAACAAAAAATGGATGAAGTGAAAAATGTATTGTGGTTTATTCTGGGCGGTTTTGTATCGGTTCTTTTCTGGGGAGTGCTGGGTGCTCTGCTTTGTGCTACGATAGTGGGGATTCCGCTCGGAAAACAGTTGTTTAAGGTTGCAAAATTTGCAATGTGTCCGTTTGATGATGAAGTGGAAGTCGAGAGCAACTTTGCAAAGAACTTTGTGGCTAATATTATCTGGCTGCCGTTTGGCCTTATTGTAATTACAATATATGCCATTGTCGGGGCGGCATTTTCGATTACCTTAATCGGCGCACCGCTTGGGAAGGGATACTTCAAATTGCTGACGGTTGCAATGGCACCGTTCGGAATTGAAGTAGACAAAAAGCAGGAAGTCATTAAGGAATGGGAAGAATGGAAGAACTGGTGATATGCCGGTGGGGGGCTCTTTTACTAAGAGGATTTGGAAAGGTACAGAAGAAACTCTCAACTTATCATTAAATGCTCTTATATAGTAAATTCAACGAAAACTTGATGGATATGAAAAAGAAAACCTGTTATGATGAATTACCGGAAAAAGCTTTTTCAAATTCAGACAAGAAAGAAGGAATACCATGTTTAATATGCAAAGAATAGGAAAGGCTATTTCAGCGCTGCGAAAGGGAGAAAACATGACGCAGATGGAATTGGCTGACCGAATGGGAATTAGTTTTCAGGCGGTTTCTAACTGGGAGCGGGGGAACAGTATGCCGGATATATCAAAGCTTCCGGAGCTGGCTGAGATTTTTGGGGTTACTGTAGATAAACTCTTAGGCGAGAAATCCGTTCTGGTAGATGCTGCCTTGAACGACAAGCTTGAAGAGTGTATGAAGAATTAGGGTACTTTGGCAGAGGATGTCAGCGCGGTGCTCCCGATTTTAAAACCGAATCAGGTTAAAACGGTTGTTTCAAATGCAGAGAGGTTTGATTGGAAGGCAATTCAAGGCTGGCTACCGTTTATGAAAGAGTTGGCGGTAAAGGCATTGAAAGGTAGCCTTACAAAATAGTTAAAAAAGTTACGGTCAAGCAGTATGTAGGATGCGCTCCTGCACGATTGGCAGATATCGCATGCGATATTGGAAATGAAGTATTCATACATATATTTATGTAGATTTGCATTCGAGGTTGTTCGGTTTGGACAACATACATTAAGTGGAGTCCGGGCGGGATAGTTTACCTGAGAGAATCTTAAAGCAACGTCAGTACTTGGCGAGGTACTTTCGAGCCTAGTACTGCTACGTTGCTGCAAGAGCGTGAGCGTGTTCTCGGGGTAAACTATCTCGCCCGGACTCATACTCAGAAAGTTCCAAACCGAACAGCTGAAAAAAATTAAAAAAGTACTTGCATTTATTTCCTGTATCGTGTATAATGACTATTGCTGTGACGTTGATAGCTATGAAGCGTGAGGTTGCCGCGTGCCATACGCGGGTTTTCCGTGGAGCGAATGTCAAGTTAGGAAACTGGCGACAAGTCACTGTACAATACAGCTTCTGCATAAGGCAGATAAACCGTGATGATAATCGGGAATTGTCCGGGGTGCCGAGCCATGCGCTCGGGTTTTTGTTCGGACAGGCGCGAAACACACGGGAGAGTGTACAGTCACCGCTTGTCGTACTGAAATGAAGTGCGAAAAGGAGGCGACTTTTTTTATGGCAAGTCAAGTAATGAGAATCACACTCAAGGCGTATGATCATCAGTTAGTAGATGCATCCGCTGCGAAAATCATCGAAACCGCAAAGAAGGCGGGAACAAAGGTAAGCGGTCCGGTGCCGATGCCGACGAAGAAGGAAGTAGTTACCATTCTCCGTGCAGTGCATAAGTATAAGGACAGCCGTGAGCAGTTCGAGCAGAGAACTCACAAGAGACTCATCGATGTAATCGCTCCGAACCAGAAGATGGTTGATGCCCTTTCCAGACTGGAAATGCCGGCAGGTGTGTTCATTGACATTAAGATGAAGACGAAGTAATCTTGGTCAGTGAGAAGTAACAAGTTTTAACGGTAAAATCCTTAGGGTTTATATACAGGGTCCAAGCGTCTTATCTATATTTAGAAAGGCCCAAGCATCCAAATAGACCATCTAGGATGATTGAGTTCCAAAGGGATTCAATCCGCTGTAGATTAACAGGAGGTGCAAAATGAAGAAAGCGTTATTAACAACGAAGGTCGGAATGACCCAGATCTTCAATGCGGACGGTGCATTAGTTCCGGTTACCGTATTGCAGGCTGCCCCGAATGTTGTAACCCAGGTTAAGACGGTTGACAACGACGGTTACGAGGCAGTACAGGTTGGCTTTGGTGAGATCAGAGATGTTCTCGTAAACAAGCCGCGCAAGGGCACATTTGCCAAGGCAGGTGTTGCCAACAAGAGATTTCTTAAGGAGTTCAGGTTTGACAACAGCTCCGAGTATGCCGTAGGTCAGGAAATCAAGGTTGACATCTTCGCAGAGGGTGACAAGATTGATGCTACCGGTATTACAAAGGGTAAGGGCTTCCAGGGTGCCATCAAGAGACACGGTTTATCCAGAGGACCGATGAAGCATGGTTCCAAGTATCACAGACATGCAGGTTCCAACGGACCGGCAACGACTCCGGGTCGTGTATTCAAGGGCAAGCACATGCCGGGACAGACCGGACATGTAAAGGCAACGGTTCAGAACCTCGAGGTAGTTAAGATTGATACTGAGAACAACTTAATCCTCGTTAAGGGCGCAGTACCGGGACCGAAGAAGGCTTTGGTTATCTTAAAGGAAACCGTAAAGAGCGCAAACTAAGAAGCTTTAAGAAAGGAGGAACTTAAAAATGGCTAGTGTTAAGGTTTATAATATTGAAGGCAAGGAAGTTGGCACAATGGAGCTTAACGACGCTGTCTTCGGTGTAGAAGTAAATGAGCATTTAATGCATTTGGCTGTTGTGAGCCAGCTCGCTAACAAGCGTCAGGGCACACAGAGCGCAAAGACCCGTTCGGAAGTGAGCGGTGGCGGAAGAAAGCCGTGGAGACAGAAGGGAACCGGTCATGCAAGACAGGGTTCAACCAGAGCTCCGCAGTGGACCGGCGGCGGCGTAGTTTTCGCTCCGAAGCCGAGAGACTATTCCGTAAAGATGAACAAGAAGGAAAAGGCAGCTGCGATTAAGTCTGCATTATCCTCCAAGGTAGCAGAGGAGAAGTTCATCGTAGTAGACGGTCTCGCATTTGACGAGATTAAGACAAAGAAGATGGCAGCAGTTCTTGCAAACCTCAAGGTGAACAAGGCACTTGTTGTTCTTGATAAGAAGGATGAGAATGTAATTCTTTCCGCAAGAAACATTCCGGAGGTTAGAACGACGATGTCCAACAGCGTAAACGTATTCGACGTGCTTAAGTATGACAACGTGGTTATCACCAAGGAAGCTGTTGCTCAGATTGAGGAGGTGTACGCATAATGGCAGATTTAAAGTATTATGACGTTATCTTAAAGCCGGTAGTAACCGAGAAGAGTATGAACTCCATGAGCGAGAAGAAGTACACGTTTTCCGTACATCCGGATGCAACAAAGCAGCAGATTAAGGAAGCAGTCGAGAAGATGTTCGCAGGCACGAAGGTTGCAAGCGTAAACACCATGAACTTAGACGGCAAGACCCGCAGACGCGGTAATGTTTTCGGAAAGACTGCCAAGACGAAGAAGGCAATTGTACAGCTTACCGCTGACAGCGCTGAAATTGAGATTTTTGCAGGTTTATAAATCGCGTACGTAGAGAGTAGAACACAAGATATTGCGTAACGCAGACGAAAGGAGTAACAACAATGGGAATCAAAACTTATAACCCATATACACCTTCCAGAAGAAATATGACCGGCTCTGATTTCGCTGAAATCACAACAAGCACTCCGGAGAAGTCCTTAGTAACTTCTTTGAAGAAGAATGCCGGCCGTAACAATCAGGGAAAGATTACAGTCAGACATCAGGGCGGTGGTTCCAGGAGAAAGTACAGAATCATCGACTTTAAGAGAAACAGCAAAGATGGTATCCCGGCAACGGTTAAGACCATCGAGTACGATCCGAACAGAACCGCAAACATTGCATTAATCTGCTATGCAGACGGTTCCAAGTCCTACATTCTTGCGCCGAACGGCTTAAAGGTAGGCCAGACCGTTATGAACGGTGCAGAAGCAGAAGTAAGAGTAGGTAACTGCTTACCGCTTCAGAACATTCCGGTTGGTGCTGAGGTTCATAACATTGAGCTTTACCCGGGCAAGGGCGGTCAGCTGGTTCGTTCCGCTGGTAACAGCGCACAGCTGATGGCAAAGGAAGGAAAGTATGCAACTCTTCGTCTCCCGTCCGGTGAGATGAGAATGGTTCCGATTATCTGCCGTGCAACCATCGGTCAGGTCGGCAATATTGATCATGAGCTTGTTAATATCGGTAAGGCAGGACGTAAGCGTCACATGGGTATCCGCCCGACAGTACGCGGTTCCGTAATGAACCCGAACGATCACCCGCACGGTGGTGGTGAAGGTAAGACCGGTATCGGTCGTCCGGGCCCTGTTACCCCATGGGGTAAGCCGGCTCTCGGTCTTAAGACCCGTAAGAAGAATAAGCAGTCCAATAAGCTGATTGTAAGAAGAAGAGATGGTAAGGCGTTGACGAAGTAATCGTCCGTTACCGGTAGAAGGAGGTAAACCCAAATGGCACGTTCATTAAAGAAGGGTCCGTTCGCGGATGCCCACTTATTGAAAAAGGTAGATGCAGTTGTGAAGTCCGGTGACAAGCAGGTTATCAAGACCTGGTCCCGTCGTTCCACAATCTTCCCGCAGATGGTTGGTCTTACAATCGCTGTTCATGACGGAAGAAAGCATGTACCGGTATACGTAACCGAAGATATGGTTGGTCATAAGCTCGGCGAGTTCGTAGCAACCAGAACCTATCGCGGTCACGGTAAGGATGAGAAGAAGGCTCGCAGATAGTCTCTTCCCATTACCTGGTCAGATAAAATAACGGATTCCGGTAATCCGGGCGTCGCTGAGGCATGACAACATAGCTTCAGCAGACGCATCCCAAATAAAGAGATTGCCCGGCAGGACACGGGCGGAAGAATAATAGCGGAGAGCCGCTAACATTTGAAAGGAGGTCACATCCATGGCAAAAGGACATAGATCCCAGATTAAGAGAGAGAGAAATGAGCAGAACAGAGATAAGAGACCGTCTGCAAAGTTATCTTATGCAAGAGTTTCCGTTCAGAAGGCTTGTTTCGTTCTTGATGCAATCAGAGGCAAGGATGTACAGACAGCACTCGGTATTTTAGCTTACAATCCGAGATACGCTTCAACTTTAATAGAGAAATTACTCAAATCTGCAATCGCAAACGCAGAGAACAACAACGGTATGGACGTTTCCAAGCTCTACATCGCCGAGTGTTATGCAAACTGCGCACCGACCATGAAGAGAGTGAGACCGAGAGCACAGGGCAGAGCTTATCGCATCTTAAAGAGAATGAGCCACATCACCGTTGTGCTTGATGAGAGATAGTTCTAAGAAAGGAGAAGAATCATGGGACAGAAGGTTAATCCTCACGGTTTAAGAGTCGGTGTTATCAGTGACTGGGATTCCAAGTGGTACGCAGAAGCAGATTTCGCTGACAACTTAGTAGAAGATTACAACATCAGAAAGTTTCTGAAGAATAAGTTATACAGCGCAGGCATCGCGAAGATTGAAATCGAGAGAAGAGGCGCTGATCAGGTAAAGGTTATCATCTCTACCGCAAAGCCGGGCGTTGTTATCGGTAAGGCAGGAGCTGAGATTGATAAGTTAAAGGATGAAGTTGCAAAGTTTACCGGTAAGAAGGTAAATCTCGAGATTAAGGAAATCAAGAGACCGGATATCAATGCACAGCTTGTTGCAGAGAACATTGCACAGCAGCTTGAGAATCGTATCTCTTTCCGTAGAGCAATGAAGTCCACCATGTCCAGAACGATGAAGGCTGGCGCTAAGGGTATCAAGACCATGGCTTCCGGTCGTCTCGGCGGTGCAGATATCGCGCGTTCCGAGTTCTACACAGAAGGAACCGTTCCGCTTCAGACATTAAGAGCAGATATTGATTACGGTTTTGCAGAAGCAAACACCACCTATGGTAAGGTTGGTATCAAGACTTGGATTTATCACGGTGAAGTTCTTCCGGTGAAGGCAGCCAAGAAGGAAGGGAGCGATAAATAATGTTAATGCCAAAGAGAGTAAAGCGTCGTAAGCAGTTCCGCGGAACCATGACCGGTAAGGCACAGAGAGGTAACACTATTTCTTACGGCGAATTCGGTATTGTAGCAACAGAGCCTGCTTGGATTAAGTCCAATCAGATTGAGGCAGCCCGTATCGCAATGACACGTTACATTAAGCGTGGCGGTAAGGTTTGGATTAAGATTTTCCCGGATAAGCCGGTAACAGCGAAGCCGGCAGAAACTCGAATGGGTTCCGGTAAGGGCTCCACTGAGTACTGGGTAGCAGTAGTTAAGCCGGGTCGTGTAATGTTCGAGATTTCCGGCGTGGCAGAAGAAGTAGCCAGAGAAGCTCTTCGCCTTGCAACCCATAAGCTTCCGGTTAAGTGTAAGATCGTTTCTCGCGCAGATTTAGAGGGAGGTGCGGCTCGTGAAAACCAGTAAGTATGTGCAGGATTTAATGGCTAAGTCTGTTGTTGAGCTGAATGAGGAATTAGTTTCCGCAAAGAAGGAACTCTTCAATCTGAGATTCCAGAATGCAACCAACCAGCTGGACAACACAAGCAGAATTAAAGAAGTAAGAAAGAACATTGCCAGAATTCAGACCGTGATTTCTGCAAAGGCAAACTAGTTCATATCAATAACAACTTCGGAAAGGAGTAACCGTAGTGGAAAGAAATCTGAGAAAGACGCGTACCGGTAAGGTCGTAAGTGATAAGATGGATAAGACAATCGTTGTTGCAGTTGTAGACAATGTAAAGCACCCGCTTTATGGCAAGATCGTTAAGAGAACCTATAAGTTAAAGGCTCATGACGAGAACAACGAGTGCCGCATCGGTGACAGAGTTAAGGTTATGGAGACGAGACCGTTATCCAAGGATAAGAGATGGAGACTCGTTGAGATTATTGAGAAGGCAAAATAATTGTTTTCAAGGAATAGTTGAAAGGAGATTGTACCATGGTACAGCAGGAAACCAGACTTAAGGTTGCTGACAATACCGGCGCAAAGGAATTACTTTGCATCCGTGTAATGGGCGGTTCAACCAGAAGATATGCGAACATTGGTGATGTCATCGTTGCTTCCGTTAAAGATGCAACGCCGGGCGGTGTTGTTAAGAAGGGCGATGTAGTTAAGGCGGTTGTTGTTCGTTCTGTAAAGGGCGCACGCCGTAAGGACGGTTCTTACATCCGTTTTGATGAGAACGCAGCAGTTATCATCAAAGAAGATAAGAATCCGAGAGGAACCCGTATTTTCGGACCGGTAGCAAGAGAACTCAGAGAGAAGCAGTTCATGAAGATTGTTTCCCTGGCTCCGGAAGTATTATAGGAGGTGCTCACATGGCAATGTTAAAGATTAAGAAGGGCGATACCGTCAGAGTAATCGCCGGTAAGGATAAGGGCAAGGAAGGAAAGGTTCTTTCCGTTGCTGACGGTAAGGTAGTAGTTGAGGGTGTCAACACTGTGACAAAGCACACGAAGGCATCTCAGGCAAACCCGCAGGGCGGTATCATTACGAAGGAAGCAGCACTGGATGCATCCAATGTTATGTATGTGCACAAGGGTAAGACTACAAGAATCGGTTTCACCACCGTAGAGGGCAAGAAGGGAACAAAGAAGGTTCGTGTTGCAAAGTCCACTGGTGACGTAATCGATTAATTCTGAGAGAGGAGGTTCACAAAGTTGACTAGATTAAAGGAAAAGTATAATACCGAAATCATTGCAGCTATGCAGAAGAAGTTCGGTTATAAAAACGTAATGCAGGTTCCGAAGTTAGATAAGATTGTTATCAACATGGGTGTCGGCGAAGCAAAGGATAACGCAAAGGCTTTAGAGTCCGCTGTTAGAGATATGGAAATCATCGCAGGTCAGAAGCCGGTTGTGACAAAGGCTAAGAAGTCTGTCGCAAACTTCAAAATCAGAGAAGGTCTTGCAATCGGTTGTAAGGTAACCTTACGTGGTGACAAGATGTATGAGTTCGCTGATCGTTTAATCAGCCTGGCTCTTCCGCGTGTACGTGACTTCCGCGGTGTTAACCCGAATGCATTCGATGGCAGAGGTAACTACGCTCTTGGTATTAAGGAGCAGTTAATCTTCCCGGAAATCGAGTATGATAAGGTTGATAAGGTAAGAGGTATGGATGTTATTTTCGTAACGACTGCTCAGACCGACGAGGAAGCAAGAGAACTGTTAACCCAATTTGGTATGCCGTTTAGCAAATAGTAAGGAGGAATTCCCATGGCAAAGACTTCGATGAAGTTAAAGCAGCAGCGTCCGGCAAAGTTCTCCACTCAGGAGTACAACCGTTGCAGACTTTGCGGTCGTCCGCATGCTTATTTGAGAAAATACGGAATCTGCAGAATCTGCTTCCGTGAATTAGCTTATAAGGGTCAGATTCCGGGTGTTAAGAAAGCATCCTGGTAAATCCGAAATATTTTTAGAAGGAGGAAATCCAAATGACAATGAGCGATCCGATTGCAGATATGCTTACAAGAATTCGTAATGCAAATACTGCGAAACATGATGTTGTAGATGTACCTGCATCTAAGATGAAGATTGCAATCGCAGAAATCCTGTTAAAGGAAGGTTATATTAAGGCTTATGATGTGGAAGAGGTTGGCTCTTTCAAGACCATCCACATTACATTAAAATATGGCAAGGATAAGAACGAAAAGGTTATCTCCGGACTCAAGAGAATTTCCAAGCCGGGTCTGCGTGTATACGCAAATGCGGAGGAGCTTCCGAAGGTACTTGGCGGTCTTGGTATTGCCATCATCTCCACCAACAAGGGCGTGCTTACCGATAAGGAAGCAAGAAATGCAAACGTTGGCGGCGAAGTATTAGCTTTCATTTGGTAATCAGTAAAGATGCATGGAGAAGAAGTCTGTCAGAGCAAATGTCCTGAGGGCATGAGGTGATGCGGATACTCTTTTCTACGGTGACCGTAAAAGGTCAGGGAGTGCGTGAAGAGATTCACCGCTTTCCACATACAAAATTTAGGAGGTACGGGCATGTCACGTATAGGTAGAATGCCAATCGCCATTCCGGCAGGTGTAACTGTCACTGTGGCAGAAAATAACAAGGTTACCGTTAAGGGACCGAAGGGTACTCTTGAGAGAGTGTTAGCCCCTGAGATGGAAATTAAGGTAGAGGGTTCTGAAGTCGTTGTTAACAGACCGAATGACTTAAAGAGAATGAAGTCTCTTCACGGTTTGACCAGAACGCTTATCAACAACATGGTAGTCGGTGTAACCGCTGGTTACGAGAAGGTTCTCGAAGTAAACGGTGTCGGCTACAGAGCAGCAAAGTCCGGTAAGGAGCTTACCTTAACTCTCGGATATTCTCATCCGGTGGTTATGGTTGATCCGGAAGGTGTTGAGACCGTTCTTGACGGACAGAACAAGATTACCGTTAAGGGTATTGATAAAGAGAAGGTTGGTCAGTACGCAGCTGAAATCAGAGATAAGAGAAGACCGGAGCCGTATAAGGGCAAGGGTATCAAGTATGCGGATGAGACCATCAGACGTAAAGTCGGTAAGACCGGTAAGAAGTAAAGGGAGGAATGAGAGAATATGGTTAGCAAAGAGTCCAGATCTAAAGTTCGCGTAAAGAAGCATATGAAAATTCGCAATCGTTTCTCCGGTACCGCAGAAAGACCGCGTTTAGCAGTATTCAGAAGCAATAATCATATGTATGCGCAGATTATTGATGATACCGTTGGTAACACTCTTGTAGCAGCTTCTACCCTGGATAAGGATGTTAAGGCTGAGCTTGAGAAGACGAATGATGTTGCAGCAGCAGCAAAGCTCGGAACTGTTATCGCAAAGAAGGCACTTGAGAAGGGAATCACAACTGTAGTTTATGACCGTGGCGGTTTCGTATATCAGGGCAAGGTTAAGGCACTTGCTGAGGCAGCAAGAGAAGCCGGCTTAGAATTCTAATCAGGAGGGAAAACATGAGACGTACAATCGTTGATGCCAGCAATTTGGAATTAGAAGATAAATTAGTCAGCCTCAAGCGCGTTACCAAGGTTGTAAAGGGTGGTCGTAATTTCCGTTTCGCAGCACTTGTTGTTGTTGGAGACAGAAATGGTCACGTTGGTGCAGGTCTTGGTAAGGCAGGCGAAGTTCCGGAAGCAATCCGGAAGGCAAAAGAGGATGCAAAGAAGAACATCATCGAGCTTCCGCTTGATGAGAACGGTTCCGTACCGCATGATTTCTTAGGTAAGTTCGGCAGCGCTTCTGTTCTTTTAAAGCGTAGCCCGGAAGGTACCGGTATCATCGCAGGCGGTCCGGCACGTAACGTACTTGAACTTGCAGGATTTAAGAATATTCGTACTAAGTCCCTTGGTTCAAACAACAAGCAGAACGTTGTTCTTGCAACAATCAACGGATTAAGCCAGTTAAAGACTCCGGAGCAGGTAGCAGCACTCCGCGGTATTTCCGTAGATCAGCTGTAAGACGTAACTAAATTTCACGGAGGTGTTTAAAAGTGGCAGATAAATTAAAGATTACTTTAGTTAAGTCTACAATCGGTGCTGTTCCGAAGCATAAGGCAACGGTAGCAGCTATGGGCTTAAAGAAAATCGGTAAGTCCGTTGAAATGCCTAACAACGATGCAACCAAGGGTATGCTTCAGCAGGTTAGACATTTAGTTAAGGTGGAAGAAATTTAATTTTTGCAAGGAGGTGTAACACGATGAATTTATCAGAATTAAGACCTGCAGATGGTTCTAAGCAGAGCGCAAATTTCAGACGTGGCCGTGGTCACGGTTCGGGAAACGGAAAGACCGCTGGTAAGGGTCATAAGGGTCAGAAGGCACGTTCCGGAGCACCGAGAATCGGTTTCGAGGGTGGCCAGATGCCGTTATACCGTAGACTTCCGAAGAGAGGTTTCCATAACAGAAACACGCAGGAAATCGTTACGATTAATGTTAGTATGTTAAATAGATTTGAGGATGGAGCAGAGGTAACCGTTGAGTCTTTGATGGAAATCGGTTTGGTAAGCAATCCGAAGGACGGCGTAAAGATTCTTGGAAACGGAGATCTTACCAAGAAGCTTGATGTAAAGGTAAATGCATTCAGTGAGAGTGCAGTCCAGAAGATTCAGGCTCTTGGTGGAAAAGCAGAGGTGGTATAATGTTTGATACAGTCAAGAATGCATTTAAGGTAAAAGACATTCGAAGTAAACTTCTGTATACGCTGATGTGCCTGCTTATTGTCAGAATCGGATGTGCATTTCCGGTTCCGGGCATTGACCGTAACTACTTTCAGTTATGGCTTGCACAGAAGGAAGGACTTGGATTTTTAGATACCTTAACCGGTGGATCCTTTTCCCAGATGTCCATTTTTGCACTGAATATTTCCCCGTATATTACTTCCTCAATTATTGTACAGCTTTTGACAATTGTTTTTCCTAAACTGGAAGAATTGCAGAAGGATGGCGAAACAGGAAGAAAGAAAATCGCTGAGATTTCCCGTTACCTGACCATCGGCCTTGCAATAGTGGAATCTATTGCACTTGTCATCGGGTTTGGTAATTCCGGTCTTCTGGAAGGCGGCTTAACCTTCTGGAATGCTGCAGTAATCACTGCTTCCTTTACCGCAGGTAGTGCATTCTTAATGTGGTTAGGTGAGCGTATTACCGAGAAGGGTGTTGGAAACGGTATTTCCATGATTCTTCTTGTAAATATTGTGTCGAGCCTTCCGAGAGACTTCTCCAACCTTGTCAGAAAGTTTGTCATTACCCCGACAGCAGTCGTAAACAAGGTACTCGGTGTGGTTGGCATTGCAGCAGTTGTTATTGTTTTGGTAGTACTTGTTATCCTGTTGCAGGATGCACAGAGAAAGATTCCGGTACAGTATGCAAAGAAGGTACAGGGAAGAAAAATGGTTGGCGGACAGGGTTCCTTCATTCCGTTAAAAGTCAACACCGCAGGTGTTATCCCGGTAATTTTTGCATCCTCCTTAATGAACACTCCGGTTATTGTGATGTCGTTCATGGGAATTAAACCGGCAAGAGCACATTTTTGGCCGAAGGTAGCGTACTTACTCAGCTCCGACAGCTGGTTCAACTTTAAGGACTTCGGTGAGTTCAAGTATACACTCGGAGCAGTAATTTACGTTGCATTGCTTATCATTTTTGCATACTTCTATACTTCCATCACATTCAACCCGATGGAGGTAGCGAATAACATGAAGAAGCAGGGCGGCTTTATTCCGGGTATTCGTCCGGGCAGACCGACAACCGAGTATTTGACAAAGGTATTGAACTATGTCATATTTATCGGTGCGGTAGCGCTTATAATCATCAGCCTGATTCCGATGATATTCTCCGGTGCTTTTTCTGCTCAGGTAAGCTTTGGTGGTACTTCTATCATCATTATTGCAGGTGTTATTCTTGAAACCATTAAGCAGATTGATTCCCAGTTGTTGGTTCGCCAGTATAAGGGATTCTTAAACGACTAACAAACACATGATAGGGTGGGACTGTTTTGTTCCACCCTATGTTGGATATTAGGAGGTATAGCAATGAAGATAATTATGTTGGGTGCACCGGGTGCCGGTAAGGGTACTCAGGCAAAGCAGATTGCAAAAAAGTTTTCGATTCCGCACATTTCCACAGGTGATATCTTCCGTGCGAATATAAAGGAAAACACAGAGCTTGGTAAAAAGGCAAAGGAATACATGGACCAGGGAATGTTAGTACCGGATTCTTTGACGTTAGAGTTAATCATGGACCGTTTTAAGAATGCAGACTGTGCAAACGGTTATGTATTGGACGGTTTCCCGAGAACCATTCCGCAGGCAGAGGCTTTGACAAAGGCTCTTGCGGACAATGGGGAGAAGATTGACTTTGCAATTAATGTGGAAGTTCCGGATGAGTCTATCGTGAATCGTATGTCCGGAAGACGTGCATGCCTTAGCTGTGGTGCAACCTATCATATCAAGTACAATGCTCCGGCAAAGGAAAATGTATGTGATACCTGTAGCGCCGAGCTTGTTCTTCGTGATGATGATAAGCCGGAGACCGTATTAAAGCGTCTTTCCGTATATCACGAGCAGACACAGCCTTTAATTGATTACTATAAAAATGAGAATGTGCTTCGTGAGGTTGACGGAACACAGGACATGAATAAAGTGTTTGATGATATCCTGGCGATTTTGCAGTAAAGGAAGAGGCAGAGTATGGCAGTATCAATTAAATCAGAGCGGGAAATAGAACTGATGCGTGAATCAGGGAGAATTCTTTCCATAGTACACACTGAGCTTGCAAAAATGATTCGACCGGGCATCAGTACCCTGGATATCGACAAGCGTTGCTATGAAATTATTAGGGATTTCGGATGTGTTCCGTCTTTCTTAAATTATCAGGGCTATCCTGCATCCGTGTGCGTTTCCGTTAATGATGAGGTGGTACATGGAATTCCGAGCAAGCACCATATTTTAAAAGATGGAGATATCGTAAGTCTTGATGCGGGGGTTATCTACAAAGGCTATCACTCCGATGCAGCACGTACGGTGACAGTCGGGGAGGTTAGTCCGGAATGGAAACGTCTGATAGAGGTAACAAAGCAATCCTTTTTTGAAGGCATTAAGTTTGCGAAGCCGGGGTATCGTATCGGTGATATTTCCGGTGCGATACAGGACTATGCCGAGTCTTTTGGATATTCTCTGGTAAGAGAGCTGGTTGGACACGGAGTCGGACGTGAGCTTCATGAAGACCCACAGGTACCGAATTTCCGTACCAAGAGAAAGGGTATCCGCCTGGAGCCGGGGATGACCCTGGCCATTGAACCGATGGTAAATATGGGACATTACGAGGTAAACTGGCTGGATGACGGCTGGACGGTAGTGACTGCAGACGGTTCGCCGTCGGCGCATTATGAAAATACGGTATTGATTACAAACGGTGAGCCGGAACTGCTTACCATAGAACGGAATTAGAGATTTATAAGGAGGATTTATGTCGAAGACAGATGTTGTTGAAATTGAAGGAACTGTTGTAGAAAAGCTGCCGAACGCAATGTTTCAGGTTGAACTGGAAAACGGACACCGCGTTCTGGCACACATCAGCGGCAAGCTCCGCATGAATTTCATCAAAATTGTACCGGGGGATAAGGTTACCTTAGAGCTTTCCCCGTATGATTTGACAAAGGGAAGAATTATCTGGAGAGATAAATAGGTTTTCGGACCCTGCGCTTTTTGCGCGGGGTCTTTCTATATAAGCGTTTCGCCTGGGGAATTTGAGCATTTGCGTACCCCCCTGTGGGAGTTATGCAAATGAGAAGGTTCTTGAGGCGAAACGCATGGAAAGAAAAGTGCAAAAAGCGCAGGGGCTGATAACTTCATCATTAACAGGAAGGACAGTTTTAAGGGAGAGAATCTATGGAACAAATGCCGGAACGTCTTGAACGTACAACAATTTACGAAAGCGAACATGTCTGTTTGTACACAGACAAGGTGCGTCTCACAAGTGGATACACGGTAGGGCACTTGGAATGGGAAATTCCGGCCGGAAAGATTGAAGAGGGAGAAAAGACGGCCTATCAATTCTGGCAGTCTTGTATGCACTTCGATTTTATGAGTAGAATTGCAGGAAATGTTGGAATACGTGGGACTGGCTTTCGATGGAAAATACAGGTATGCGTGGATGCTATTGAGGGATTAAAATCATGGTAAATATAAGCACCGGTTTGAAACAATCAGTGCTTATATAATTTCTATTCTAATCCAAGTAAATAGCAAGAGGTCAGATAGGCAGTATGAAAAAGTGCATCAATATCGTAACAAAAATCTTCAATTTTCATTACGTTCTTAACATAACCTGTTTCTGAAAACGAACGCTTCAAAATTCCGTCAAAAACGCCGGACATATATTTAAAGTACGTGTCCAGAGGAATCATGGGTTTGACTTTATTCTCCGAAATCTCTTGTAAGATGTAGTCATAGACCAGTCGGTGCATTAATTGATACGGATTTGGGAAATGAACTTTATTCCATATGGTTTCCGCACGCTTCGGATAGTTTGTCAGCAGGAGATAATATTCAAATTGAATCTTATAACTGCTTCTGTGTGATTTAATATGGTCTGCCATCATTTGAAAGAGAAGCTTGGAGTTTTCCCGGGGCGAGCGGGTCTCCGGTGCAAAATTCATAAGGTATTCTTCTAATGACAGTTCACTGCGAATGCGATCAAGTACATCGGCTAAAATGTCATCTATGCCTGAATAAAAACGATAAATGCCACCCTGGCTTAGGCCGCTTTCATCAATGATATCCTGCATAGTAATGCTACTGACGGTTTTTCTTTCGCATACTCGTATGGCTGCATCAACAATTTTAGATTTTTTTTGGGAAAAATATTCCGGATTCACTTTTGGCATATTCATTCCTCCGCGATTATACTGCCGTAACCAGGGAATTAATTCAGCGTTTCCCTATATATGAATTTATCAAATAAATCGTACATTGTCAAATAAAAAATGAATTCTTATTCATTTTTTATATTGACAGAAACATTGTTGATGAATTAAAATGAATGTAGATTCATTTATGGGGGCGAGAAACATGGACAGAAATAGGAAAAGAGGAAAGGCTTTTAAGTGGATGACAAAGATTGGAATTATTCTTTGCGCTGTCGCGATAATTATTCTTGTCAAAAATGCGGTTTTGAGTAAGATATATCCAAGGTTAACCTTCATTGGTCACGCAAGTATAAAGATTAAGGCAACAACCGGTGAGGTTATTTATATTGACCCGTATTTTCCGACAAAATCCTATGGAGAACCTGCGGATATCATTCTTGTAACGCATAACCATTCAGACCATAGTCGGATTGATTTATGTGCGAAGAAAGAGAACTGTAAAATCATTCGATGGGATGATGCACTTATTGATGGGGAATATCAGGTGTTTGAAGAAGGCAATATTCGAATAGAAGCAGTTCCGTCAGGCGGAAACACTTCGCATAGTCTGTATAATAATGTGGGATATATTGTTACTGTAGACGGGGTAAGTGTATATCATGGAGGGGATACCTCATTTGCGGAGGAAACAAAATGTATTGCGGATAAGAAGATTGATTATGCACTGTACACAGTGAATGGCGTATATACTATGGGACCTGAGGAAGCAACTGAAATGGCGAACTATATTGGTGCGAGAGTAAATATTCCAATCCATGGAAATGGTAAAGAATATTGGAAACAGAGAAGACAGTTTCATGCGGCAGGTACAAAGAGAATGTTTTGGCTTCAGACTATTTTTATGCACTGTTAAAGTCGGAATGCTGAATTTCAATTTATGGAGGTTAATAGCAGGATTATGATTCATGTTAATGTAAGAGGCTTACTTGTTCGAAAGAAAGAGAACAAAATTCAACTTATTATTCAATTACGAAAACGAGAAGGTGAACCGGAAGTGTATGAACTGCCCGGTGGCAGAATCAACGAATATGAGAAAATTGTTGATGGATTAAGAAGAGAGATTATGGAAGAGACAGGTCTGAAAGTGACAGCAATTCACAACGAAGAAAGTTCCATAATAACAACGGGCAATAGTTTTTCTGTTGAATGTATCAAGCCCTATGCGTCATATCAAACAATTGAAGGACCTGTAGATTCGTTTGGCGTTTATTTCGTTTGTGAAGTTGAAGGAGAATTGTTAGCAGAAGGTGATGATACAGCAGATGTTCATTGGGCAGATATTGGTGAAGTTCAAAAACTAGTTGACGAGCAGAGATTTTCAGAAATAGATTTACCTGCGGTATTGATGTTTCTGAAAGACGAAAGATAAATGCGCATTTAGTAAATGATACAGATTGCAATTGGAAGAATAGAAAGAATGAGGGAAGAAGATAATCGCCTGTTAAATTTACATCTGCATGAGAAGTCTGTCCCGGAACTGACAGAGCACCTGAGGAAGACATGGCAGACGGTATTGCAGGGTGAGAATCATCACATCATAGTGAAGGAGACAGACAGGAACCGGCTTTATGAAGAGGGATATAAGGGCAGACAGAAAATAGAGGAATTTTTATGCGGGGAAAGGTAAGAATATGAGTATAAAGTTATCACCGCAATAGAAAAAGAGGATATGATTATTGTCAAAAGTGCTAAAACTGACAAGCGCAAAAATAAAATGCATTACGACGGTCTGAGAAATCCTATTGTTTTTTTGAATTCCTATTGACATATACCCTTATGGGGTATACAATTTATATACCCTATAAGGGTATATAAAGAGCGGAGGCGAAATTATGTCTGATAAAAAAGTATGCGGATGCTGCAAAAAAACGACAGCTCGCTCAGAGGAAGAACGAAAAAAACTGATACACCGTCTCAACCGGATTGAAGGTCAGATTCGCGGGATTCGAGGAATGGTGGAAAAAGATGCTTATTGTGCGGATATTTTGATGCAATCCGCTGCTGTGAACGCTGCGGTCAATGCTTTTAACAAGGAACTGCTGGCAAATCATATCAGAGGCTGTGTTGCCAGAGATATTCGTGAGGGCAAGGATGAAGTGATCAATGAATTAGTGGCAACTCTGCAAAAACTCATGAAATAGAAAGGAGGCGTAACAAATCAATTATGGAGCAATATACAGTAACCGGTATGAGCTGTGCTGCCTGCACTGCCCGGGTGGAAAAAGCGGTATCGGCTGTGCAAGGAGTTACTTCCTGCTCGGTGAGTCTGTTGACCAATTCCATGGGAGTGGAAGGAACCGCATCTGCCGAGGAAATCATAGCGGCGGTTCGTAATGCAGGATACGGAGCAGCTTTGAAAAAGGAAAATAAAGGGCAAACCACACATTTATCCTCCGGTGAGGATGCGCTGAAGGACAGGGAAACTCCTGTGTTAAAAAAACGGTTTATCACCTCTCTCGGCTTTTGGATTGTACTTATGTATGTTTCCATGGGGCATATGATGTGGGGCTGGCCGCTGCCTCCGTTTTTTGATGATAACCATGTGGCCATGGGGCTTTTGCAGCTATTGTTAACGGTTGTTATTATGGTCATCAATCAGAAGTTTTTTATCAGTGGCTTTAAAAGCTTGTGGCACCGTGCACCGAATATGGATGCATTGGTCGCATTAGGCTCTGCGGCAGCTTTCATCTACAGTACAGTTGCTCTGTTTGCAATGACGGATGCACAGGTTAAAGGCAACGAAGCTGCTGTGATGTCATATATGCATGAGTTTTACTTTGAATCTGCTGCCACAATTCTTGCACTGATTACCTTGGGAAAAATGCTTGAGGCACGTTCAAAAGGAAAAACCACCGACGCGCTGAAGGGGTTGATGAAGCTGGCTCCTAAGACTGCCACGCTTCTGCGGGAGGGTACCGAAATTTCTGTGCCAATCGAGCAGGTGGCAAAGGGTGATATCTTTGTAGTTCGTCCCGGTGAAACTATTCCTGTGGACGGAACAGTTTTAGAGGGAAACAGCGCAGTAGATGAATCCACCCTGACAGGAGAGAGCATTCCGATAGACAAAGCGGCCGGGAGTGTAGTTTCCGCAGGGACACTCAACCAATCGGGCTTTCTACGCTGTGAAGCAACAAGAGTAGGTGAGGACACTACACTTTCACAAATCATACAGATGGTCAGCGATGCGGCTGCAACGAAAGCACCGATTGCCAAGGTTGCTGACAAGGTGTCAGGTGTATTTGTTCCTGCTGTTATCACAATCGCGGTGATAACCGTTATCGCATGGCTCTTTGCCGGACAGACAGCAGGCTTTGCTTTGGCACGGGGAATATCTGTATTGGTGATTAGCTGCCCTTGTGCGCTCGGTCTTGCGACACCTGTTGCCATCATGGTGGGCAACGGAATGGGTGCAAAAAACGGAATTCTCTTCAAGACGGCTGTATCATTGGAAAAAACGGGAAAGACACAGATTGTGGCACTTGATAAAACAGGAACGATTACCTGCGGAGAACCGAAGGTTACGGATATGATTCCGATAAACGGCAGGAGTGAGACAGAGCTTTTGTCAACTGCCTATGCGTTAGAGAAAAAGAGCGAACATCCGCTGTCAAGAGCAATCAATCAGAGAGCGGAGCAGGACGGGCTGTCGGCAGACGAGGTGGAACAATTTCAGGCATTGCCCGGAAACGGGCTTACAGCATTGCTTAACGGTACTGCTCTGTATGGAGGCAGTTATAAATTTATCAGCGAACAAATATCAGTGCCTGATGAAATAAAAGTAAAAGCCGAGCGGCTTTCAGAAGAAGGAAAAACACCGTT
>JAQXOR010000008.1 GCA_029099805.1 Lachnospiraceae bacterium | reverse complement strand
GAACCGTACTTTTCAGAAGGCTTTTCTGAGTTACAGCAGGAGGATGTACGGGAGTTCCAGCTTGCCAAGGGAGCTCTTCGCGCCGGGATTGAAATCCTTTGCAATCACGCAGGAGTGCGCTTTTCTGAGGTGCAGCAGGTGTTTATTGCAGGAGGAGTCGGAAAATTCTGCAGGGAGGAAGATTTATTTGTTACAGGCTTGCTGCCGCCCGAATGGAGAAACCGAGTAACCTTTGTCGGAAACAGCTGTATCGGAGGTATGGTAAAATACTTAAGAGATAAAGAAAAGGAATTGCGATGTGAGGGTGAGATACTGAATCTTGCGGAGGAACCGGAGTTTGAAGAAGCGTATTACAGGTTTATGAATTTTGTGGAGGAATAGGGCTTGCCGCAGTGTGGCAGAACGGTTCGGAAAGGATGGAAAATGCAAAGCAGAAAGCAGGGCAACAGATTAGGAAAATACGCAGCAGTGCTGTTGTTAGGTATCGTATTGTGTCTCTTCGCAGCCTGCAAAAGAAGTGAGACAAAGGACAATGAAACGGATATTCCTGAGACACCTGCGGTAGAAACGGAGCAGAAGGGTTTTTCGGGAGCAAATGCGGAGCTTGTGAAGCAAAGAGCCGAAGCCTTTGCAAAGACGACTGCGGTATCGGTGGGGGATATGGATATTTCCATGGAAAAAGCAATGTTTCTGATTTATTCCATGGAGGTGCAGGGAAACAGTTATGCGGCATTTTATGAGTCGCAATACGGGCTGGACTATTGGGAAATGGCATATGACGACCAGGGACATACGACGAGAGAGGTTTTCAAAGAGGAAACAATGAAGGCACTGGTTCAGTATGCTGTTTTGTACGATTGTGCCGTAAAAAACGGTATGCAGCTGACGGTGGAGGAAGAGGAAGAAAACAATGCATTTGTAGAAAGTCTGAAAGAATTGTTGTCCGCAGAGGAGACAGAACGGGGGGGCTTCACCACGGAGAATCTCAGAGAAACCTGCAGATGGATGATGCTCGGTGAGAAATACTACGGGATGATGACGGAGAATCTGGGCATCACGAAGGAGAGTGTACGGGAGACAATCGATAAAAAAGATTACAAGGAATATGAAACAGAGTATTTATATCTGCCAACCTCGTATTACGATGAAGACTATAACATCAAGGAAGAAAGCAACGATGTAAAAGAGGCATGCATGGCGCAGATGCAGGATTTTTACGAGCAGGTATGTGAGGGGGTCGGTTTTAAAGAGCTGGCCGGTATAGAAGAGCGACTTGTGCATAAGACCAGAACTTTTCTTGCGGAGGGAGCAGAGGCAGAACAGAAGTATAAAGAGGCAGCAATAAATCTCGCGGTAGGTGAAGTAAGTGAACCGGTGCAAACGGAGTACGGCATTTATATCATTCGTATGCTGGATGATGATTGTACGAAAACATATGAGGCAACGGTGGAGGCAGAGTATGAGTTACAAAGGAGTGAAGCCTTTGAAGCGGCATATGAGGTGTTACTTGCAGAGTATGAAGTAAAGGTAAACGAGGAAGCCTGGGGGGATATTATTCTGGGAGCTACCGTGAGCCTCTTAGAGTAAAGATATGTGAGATGGGAATGTCGCAGGAATGAAATATGCTGTCCCGCTCCTGCGACATCCTCTTTTCAGAGAACTACCCGGCAGTGCTCCGCAGCAGTTTCATAAAATACTTTGTTGGTTCGGATACCGGTAGGGAGTTGTCATAGGCCAGGACAAGCTTACGCTTCGGAAGTGCCTCTTTTGTTTTAATAATATAGAGCTCCTCATCGGTCTTTCCTTCGACACAAAAATCGGGTACAAAGGCGATACCGAGACCGATTTTTGCAAGGTCGATTAACAGGTCGTTACTGCTAAGCTCCACGGCCGGGGCAAGTTCCACTGAGTGGGACAAGAATTGCTCGTGCAGAAACTCGCTGGTTGTGGAACGCTTCGATAACATTAATATCGGCAGAGCAGAGAGCTCGGCAAAGGAAAGCTCTCTGTCGGAATAATCATAGGCAGACCGGTTTGCGATAAATACATCCGAAAACTCGCGCAGCGTTTCTATCTGCATGGAATTATTCAGTGCGGGATTCGGAGAGTTTGCAACAATGAAATCAACAGCATTCTCGGAAAGAAGCTCTGCACACTGCAAAGATGTGGCATTCATCACACGCAGATGGACTTCCGGGAAGGTCTGATGGAAAAGATTTAAATACGGAAC
>JAQXOR010000007.1 GCA_029099805.1 Lachnospiraceae bacterium | reverse complement strand
CTTACCGGTTCTAAGTCTCGAGGACACACCTGAGAGACGTTTAGAACCGGTTAGAGGAAGTTCGACGAAGCGTTGCGCTTTGAAAAAACTAATAAGTCAACTGCAAATTTTTATTTGTATGGTTTTTATCGCAAGAGCGGGAATCGCGCATATTTGCGCGACAGCCCCTCATTGTTAATAATCACTATTCTTTATTTCTTTCTCAGGTCCTTAATTACCAGAAACAACTTTCCAAGTCCGAGAAAAATCAAAAGAAGTACCGCAATCATGTAAAACACACCTACGCCAAAGCTTTCTGCTCCCATAGTAGAAAGGTCAAATCCAAACCAGCCTACCTTTGCACCGAAGTTCAAAAAATTGTAAGGTGCGTACATATTATTTCCCCAACGAACTCCCAGACCGCTCAATACTAATATAACAGCCACATAGCTGAGCGGCGGTATCACTCCGTAAACTACATCTTTTCTTTTGGATGCAAATGCATAGTCACAAAGGAAGAAGTCCACTATAGCAAGCAACGGATTTGCAAAGTGTACTCCGAAGCTTGCTGCACCGTTCCGAAAATATGCGTTAAAAAAGCCTCCTTCCGTATTCGGCGCCAGAATAAACATAAAGACCAGAAATGTCAGCGTAATCGAAATGGTAGCCAAGAACTTTACCCGGTATGCTGTATTTGAACACTCGCGTTTACCGGATTTGCATGCACGCAAATCCTTTCCCAAAAAATAAGCCAGCACCAAATCCACAAAAATATTTGACAGATTCGTAAAATAAGTAAAGAACATCCAGTCAGAATAATTTTTTACCATTCCGTACACGGAAAACAAGATTGCCAGGCTCTTTATAAAAATACCTATTTTCAGTTCCCTTTTCCTTCGTATTTCCATCATTTACTCCTTGTCCTGCCGCGCTTCCGTATCTTCCATTGCTATTTCGGACGTTTGCGGCATATTCTCGAATAACAAAAACGGAGGTTCGCATTCGGCCTGCAACACCCCCGCAAAATCTCTTTCAAAACCGTGCGCCTTGCTTTGAACGCCCGTCACAATCGTTACTCTGACAGTTAACTCGGCTCCGGCAACCTTACGGCACACGGAAGGTTTCGCTTAGTGCTGCTCCATTCCTGACCTGACACGGTTCACGAATTTCCGTTGCGCAAGACCAAAGCGTCAACATCACTTATCAAAGCCGGCATCGCAACAAAGCGTCCGGGGCAAGGCAACACCCCTGCTGTAGCGGATTGCAGGTACAGGGCACCGCTAACTCCCCGGCTGCACGGTATTCTAAGTATACTTACTTTTAGTCGCTCTGTCAAGGGAATAATTTAGTTTTCGTCTTTCAGACAGAAAGTAATTATCAAACAGGTGATTTCTCCTGCACCTGTACTGTCCGGGCATTCCCGGTTAACGGACTGCGCTGCTGATAATCAAACAATACATAGGTCAAAGCATTCTCCTTCTCTCCTGCCTTTCCCCACTTTCTGTCCGGCATCTCCCATACAGGAAAATAAAACGGCTCCAGATGGGTCATTCGTGCCAGCTGCTTCGAATCATACTCCGCGCACTCCGGCAGATATTCTCTGTGCTCTTCTTCCCTCTTGTAAAAATCTCTCACAGTATCCTTATACGCCTGCAAATCTCTTGCAAACTCCGGACGGCTCTTTACGTTTTCACGTGAATATAAATCATAGGTCAAAAGCTCTCTGTATACCGCTTCATATTCCTTATCCTTTGCACAGGCAAAGGATAATAACACCTGATACCGATAACTTCTTGCCGGACTGTTCACATAATAACCGTTTTCCTCGTAAAACTCCGAAAGTTCCTGAAACATCTGAAACGGCGATACAAATGCCTGTTCCAGAAACCGCAGGGTATGCACAAACTGGTTACTGTTGTAATACAGCTCTACCATTTCTTCAATATGCTTTAACCGAATCACATCCGAAAATTCGAGCCAGTCGGTAAAAAGTACCTCATACGGGGGCTGGTCCGTATAATGAATCCCGTATTCTTTCGCCCGGTCGCACATCTCCGAACCCTTCAGCACCTTCAAAAAGCCCAACTGCAGCTGGTTCGGCCGCATGGCATATACCCTGTCAAACGACCTTCCGAAGCTCTCATAGTCCTCATACGGAAGACCCGCAATCAAATCCAGGTGCTGGTGTATGTTATTTCCGCTGTTAATATACGCCACATTCTGCTCCAGCCGCCCGATATCCATTGTCCGGTGAATCGCAGCAAGTGTCTCGGAATTCGTGGACTGCACCCCGATTTCCAGCTGAATCAGTCCCGGGCGCATTCCGTATAGCAGACGAAGTTCTTCCTCGTTTAAAAGGTCCGCCGCAATCTCGAAATGAAAATTTGTAACGCCGTTGTCATGCTCTGAAATGTACTTCCAGATTTCCGTTGCGTGCCTGTGATTGCAGTTAAAGGTCCTGTCCACAAACTTTACCTGTTTTACCTTGTTGTCCAGGAAAAACTGCAACTCTTTCTTCACCGTATCAATATCCCGCAAGCGAACCTTCTTATCGATGGAGCTCAGGCAATAGCTGCAGCGAAACGGGCAGCCCCTGCCGGATTCATAGTAAATAATTCTGTTTTCAAAGCTCGCCGGATTTTCATACAAAAAGGGCAGCGAACTTATATCGGTCAGCTCCCTCGGAGCAGTAAACCCATCCGGGAGACATAACCCTTTGATTCGGTGCAATCCCTTTTCTGTTACATATTCCTTCCGTCCTTCTGCCTCTGTCCCGCCGTCTGCTTTGTCGCCTTCTGTCTGCGTCCGGTTCGCTTTGAAACCCTCTGCCTGTCCCTCCGACTTCTTCACATAATACTCCAGCAGCTCCCGGAACGTCTCTTCCCCTTCCCCTATCATAATTCCCGTTACCGCCGGATGCTCTTTTAGCAATTCCGGAGCATCATACGTCACCTCCGGACCGCCGAGCCAGACCGGAACCCGCGGCAGTATCTTTCCAAGCTCTCCCACCAGTTCCAGAATCATCCGGATATTCCAGATATAACAGGAAAACCCGATTATATCGGGTTTTCTCTGATAAATATCCGCCAGAATATCCGAAAGCACATGGTTAATCGTATATTCCGCAATCTCCACATGCTCCTGTAAACCATCCCCGGCATACGCCCGCAGACTGTAAAGAGCCGGATTTGAATGAATATACTTCGCATTTAACGCAACCAGCAAAAATTTCATATCCGTTTCCTTTACTTCGACAGTTCCACAATCATCTCTGTAATCGTCTCAATTGCTTGATTCAATTTGCTCTCCTTCATGGCTGCCACATACTTCTCGCGATTTTCATATACCTCAGTAATGGCAGAAAGCAACGTCTCATTCGTCACATTCTCTTCCTTTAATACATAGGAAAAGCCCTGACGTTCAAAGGATTCTGCATTTAAAATCTGGTCTCCGCGGCTGGCTGCGGCAGAAAGCGGAATCAGAATATGCGGCTTTTTCAGTGCCAGAAGCTCACAGATTGCATTCGCACCGGCTCTCGATACAATAACATCTGCAGCAGCAAACAAGTCCTTTAACTCCTTATTGATATATTCATACTGGACATAGCCCTCTTGTCCGCCAAAGGCTTCATCCGTCTTTCCTTTTCCGCAAAGATGAATCACCTGAAACTTCTGTAACAGTGTCGGGAGCAAATCCCGCACAGCATTATTTACCGATGCTGCTCCCGTACTTCCGCCGATTACAAGAAGCACCGGCTTATTTGCTGTGAAGCCGCAAAAGTCCAGACCTTTTATCTTATTCCCCGAAAACAGTTCCTTCCGAATCGGAGAGCCGGTTAACACTGCCTTCTCCTTCGGCAGATAGTTTAATGTCTCCGGAAAATTTGCACATACCTTCGTAGCGGACGGAATCGCAAGCTTATTGGCAAGCCCCGGCGTAATGTCGGATTCATGGATGATACACGGAATCTTACATTTTTTGGCCGCCAGCACGACCGGAACGGACACGAAACCACCCTTGGAAAATACAACATTCGGCTTCAGCTTTTTCAGTAATTTCTTTGCCTGAAAATACCCCTTCAGCACCTTAAACGGGTCGGAAAAATTTTTCGGGTCAAAATACCGTCTTAGTTTTCCGGAAGAGATCCCGTAATACGGAACGCCCTGTCCCGTAATCAATTCCTTTTCAATCCCTTCATAGGAACCGATGTAAGAAATCTCATAGCCCGCTTCCTTTACCGCAGGAAACAGTGCAATATTCGGCGTTACATGTCCGGCAGTACCGCCGCCGGTAAATACAATATGTTTCATAAGGCGTTATGCCCTCCATTCCTTTAATGCCTTCGCAAGCTGATCCGGACAGGAGGTGGACCTAAATCCACACCGGATACCTTCCAGTCTGGAAATGACCTCCTCCACAAGCATCCCCTCCACAAGGCGGGAAACTCCCTGGGTATTTCCGTTACATCCGCCGGTGAACCTTACATTTTTTACACGACCGTCTTCCACATCAAAATCAATTGCCGAGGAACAAACCCCGGATGTCTTATATCTCATACTATTTTATGCTCCTTTTCTGCGAAATCATCACTTATTATACGTTATGGCTTCATGAAAATCAAGTAAAAACACAGAAAGTTCATTGTGCTTTCCCGTAAACTGTGCTACACTAAGAGCAATGCCGGTTGTGTCCGTTCTACTGGACAGAGCTCCCGGAATTCCTATCCCATCCGCAAAGGAGAACTCATATGAAAAAACTTGGAATTATCGGTGCAATGGACGAAGAAGTTGCACGTATTAAAGAAAATATGACCAATGTACACATTACGGAACGTGCTTCCCTGACCTTTTATGAAGGCCTTCTGTACGGTCTGCCTGTCGTAGTCGTGCGCTCCGGCATCGGCAAAGTAAATGCCGCCATCTGCACCCAGCAGCTTATCGATTTGTTTGAAACCGATGCCCTTGTCAATACCGGTATCGCGGGCTCTCTGGATGCATCCATAGATATCGGTGATATTGTTCTTTCTACCGATGCCCTGCAGCATGATATGGATGCAGTCGCTTTCGGCTATGAAGTGGGTGTTATCCCTCGCATGGATACCTCCGTCTTTACGGCAGATGCTGCCTTGCGTGCACTTGCAAAAAAGGTTTGTCTTGTTGTCAACCCTGAAATCGCCGTACATGAAGGACGCGTCGTCACCGGAGACCAGTTTATTGCAGGAAAAGAAAAAAAGGAATGGCTGATCGCCACCTTCCATGCCATGTGTACCGAAATGGAAGGGGCTGCGATTGCCCAGACTGCTCATAACAACGGTATTCCGTTCCTGATTATCCGTGCGATTTCCGATAAAGCCGATGACTCGGCCGGTGAGGATTATCCTACCTTCGAAGCCAAAGCCATTACCCATACGGTTCATCTTGTCTGCGGACTGGCAAAAGAGCTTATTCAGTCTCAAGCCTCTGCCGGGCAAGAGCAATTGTAATCGTCGTTCCCACGTCAGGCTTGGACTCTGCGAATATGCGGTGTCCAAGCTTTGTACAAATGCGTTTGCATAAATACAGGCCGATTCCGCTCGCCCTTTTATCTGCTCTTCCGTTATATCCGGTGTAGCCGTTTTCAAAAATGCGCGGAAGGTCCTCCGGTGCAATTCCCATTCCGGTATCACGGATGCAAAGCCTTCCATCCGGCTCATAAGTAATTGTAATGCTTCCGGAAAAGGTGTATTTTAAAGCATTTGACAGTACCTGTTCAATTACAAAGGATAGCCATTTTTCGTCTGTGAGTACATGCGCTTCGAACGGCTCATACTTCAACGTAAGCTTCCGGCTGATGAATTCGCCTGCGAACTTTTTTACCGACTGCCTGACAATCTCGTCAAGGTCATATTCTTTTATCACATAGTCTGTGCTTTCCGACCCAAGTCTTAAAAAGGTTAACACCATTTCCACATACTGCTCCACACGGAAGAGATCATTTGACAGCTTTCTGGAAAGTGCGGAATCTTCATTTTGAAGCTGCAGTCTCATGGATGCAATCGGGGTTTTAATCTGATGAGCCCATACTGTATAATAGTCTATCATCTCGGAATAACTCCGGCGGCTGTCCCGGACATATTCGTTGTGCTCTTTGCTTAAAAGGCGAATCATAGATTGATAATCCCCGTCCTCTATCCTGTCGATTGCAGGGAGTGCCTCTGAACTAATATCTGTCAGATTTTGGATCCGTACCAGAATATCATGCTTGCGCTTCATGCGCCGAAAATCAAACAATAAAAAAATTACACCAAGCAGCAGACAGAGCAGGGTCGGGTATATCACTGCTTGTACCGGCAGGTGATACAAAGCAAATGAAATCAGAAAGAGAATGCAGAATACGCCCCCAACAGCAATCCCCCTTCTGATTTGTTTCAAATACTGCAAAAACAACTCCATTCCGGGCACCTCAACTCTCAATCAAATATCCCACCCCGAACTTGGTTGTAATAAAATTCTCAAGTCCGGCTGCTTCCAGTCGTTTACGTAGTCGGTTCACATTTACGGACAGTGTATTCTCATCCACAAAGCTGTCCGTTTCCCACAGCTGCTCCATCAGTTTTTCCCGGCCGACTACCTTCCCTTTATTCTCCATTAGGACATACAGGATTCTGTACTCGTTTTTTGAAAGCGATATTTTTTCTTCGCCGTACAGCAGAGTGTTCTCACCGGTATTTAACAGTGCCCCTCTGTGTTCGAGCACCGGAACCGAGGCTGCGAAATCATAGGTTCTTCGAAGCAGCGCCTGAAGCTTTGCCATCAGTACACTCTGGTCAAACGGCTTGGCAATAAAGTCATCCGCCCCCATATTCATCGCCATAATCATACTCATATTATCGGAGGCAGAGGAAATGAAAATAATCGGAACTCTGGAGACCTTACGGATTTCATTACACCAATGATACCCATTAAAAAAGGGCAGGGAAATATCCATCAAAACAATGTGAGGGTCAAATTCCGCAAATTCGGTCATAACCGCCCGGAAGTTTTCAAGACAATGCACCTGAAATTCCCACATCTCGGCCTGCTGCTTTATTGCTTCCGCAATTCCTTTATCATCCTCAATAATTAACAACCGGTACACCTTCCCCTTCACTCCTTTCACATCAAAAAAGAAAACAGCCTAAAAGAGATTCTTCCTTTTACGCTGTTATTCCTCTGTTCTGTCTCATTCAAAAAGCATATCCCGGTATCAGCCGACTCTTAACTTGAACTTCTGAATTGCTTTGGTATCCTCGGAATCCACTTTTTCAATTGCGGCACCCAGCTCACACATCTTATGCACCAGCTTTTCGTAGCCACGCTCTACATATTCGATATGCTCTACCGTGGTATAGCCGTCTGCCATCAGACCGGCTACTACAAGCGCCGCACCGCAACGCAAATCCAGTGCACGCACAATTGCACCGGTCAGCTTCTCAACACCCTCAATTACCGCACTGTTGCCTTCAACTACACGCATGCAGGCCCCCATACGTGCCAGTTCATCCACATACATAAAGCGATTCTCATAAATAGTTTCGGTCACAATACTGGTGCCCTCCGCTACACATAACAAAGTCGCCATTACCTGCTGCATATCCGTCGGAAAGCCGGGATACGGCAATGTTTTAATATTGGTATGCACCAGACGCTTCGACGCCACCACACGAACAGCGTCATCAAACTCTTCAACCTCAACACCGATTTCCACAAGCTTCGCGGTAACTGCTTCTAAATGCTTCGGAATTACATTCTTAATCAGGACATCACCCTTCGTAGCCGCCGCCGCCAGCATAAACGTGCCGGCTTCAATCTGGTCCGGGATAATGGAGTATGTACTTCCGTGAAGCGAAGACACTCCGGAAATACGAATAATATCCGTACCGGCTCCCTTAATATTTGCACCCATGCTGTTTAAGAAGTTTGCAACCTCAACTACGTGCGGCTCCTTCGCCGCATTTTCAAGTACTGTCTGCCCTGATGCCATACTCGCAGCCATCATCACATTAATTGTAGCACCCACAGAGGAACAGTCAAAATAAATATGCGCTCCCTCCAGCTTTTCTGCCTCGGCAATAATCATGCCGTGCTGAATCACAACCTTTGCACCAAGTGCTTCAAATCCCTTAATATGCTGGTCAATCGGTCTGCTGCCGATATTGCAACCACCCGGAAGAGGTACCTCCGCGCGTTTATATTTTCCTAACATGGCTCCACACAGATAATAAGAGCCTCTGATTTTTCTGAGATCATCATATCCTGCGATACATGTCGTAATACTGCCGCCAATCAAACGGGCTTCATGTACCGTCGGGCGCTCTACAACTGCACCAAGCGCTTCGATTCCCTTTAATAAAATATCTACATCGCTGATATCCGGAAGATTCTGTATTCTGACAGGCTCATTTGTCATAATGGCAGCCGCAATGACTCCTAACGCTGCATTTTTAGCCCCTCCGATGGTAACCTCGCCTACAAGCGGCTTTCCACCTTTAATAATATATTGTTCCATAACTCACCTCTGACATAGGTTTATTCCAATTATTTATCAAATACTTGTCGTTTGTATGACATTCGTTCAATTTTTGTGCGGTTTGCACATAATTTCATTCTCTTTTTTGTGCAAAACTACTATCTTAACTTTGATTATACCATAATCTTTGATTTTGTAAAGCACTTTTCTAAAACAGTAGATTTATTCTTCCGCTGTAGAATATTCCGGATCGGTTTTTCCCTTTGTCAGTTTCTGTATCAGTTCCTGTAATATCTCACCCACTTCTTCTTTGGCGACATCTACGGTCACCTGTGCATATCGTTCGTAATAGGAACGACGTTCCTCATACAGCATCTCCAGACTCTGCCCTTCCTTAAGTACAACGCCGCGCCGTTTCAAATCCCCAAGACGCTTCTCCAGCTCCGTTACCGGTACATGCAGATATACAATTGTTCCGATTTCTGTAAAATGCCGCATTGCCGTCTCCGAATAGATTACGCTTCCTCCCGGAGCAATTACGGTACGCTCGGCACTGATTCCGGCATTCACTTCTCCCTCTATCTCTAAGAAGCGTTCCATTCCTTCCTGTGCAATTATTTCACACAAAAGCTTCCCTTCCCGTTCCTGAATTAACAGGTCTGTGTCCAGAAAACGGTAATTCAATGCTCTGGCAAGTAATACACCTAATGTACTTTTACCGGAGCCCGGCATACCGATTAAAATAATATTGTCATTCATCCGTCTTAATTCCTCTTTTCTTTTATTTCCAGCCGATTGCAAATATTGCAAAAGGACTTGTAAACTTGCTCAAATTATACTATACTATACGGTAAGATACCACTCAAAGCGAAAGGAGAGCGCTTATGAATCTGTTGGAAATAGAGTCGCTTACCGATGACACCGGACATCGGGTCAAGCAAAATCTCAAATTTAAAACAGGGAAATTTATTTGGCGTGTGCGCTTTACCGCTCCGTTAAACCCGGCCACTGTAAATAACGTAAATATGTTCGTCACAGCGGAAGAGAGCGGCACCGTTTTACGTACCACCATTCGCTATAATTCCGAAACAAATGAAGTTGAAATCGAACCTCTGGAGCCTTATGCCAAAAAGACCGCCTATATTCTGAATGTCACAAAGAACGTACGTTCAAAGGGCGGACAGAACCTGAAGGACGAAATCAAAATCAGGTTTACCGTATAATACCGAAATCCTCTGCCGTAAGCTCCAAGGCCTCTGCGGCATGGAAATTTCCGGCACTTGCCATCGCAAGTATTGTCCCCTGATTCCGCTCATCCGCATGTTTCAGTGCACTTTTCACAAGCTCCATCGTCGCAGCTAGCCTGCCTTCTTTCTGCTCTACCCTGGTAATATACTCAATGTTTTGCTTCAGTAACTCCCGGGCCTCCCTGTCTATCTCATAGTCCTGCTCCTTTATATGTCCGAGTGCAAACTCCATCAGCTCACTGCTGTCATACTTCGGCAGATGAACTCTGTTATTAAATTCCCTGTTACATTCCGCATGATTTCTTAACAACCGGTTCACGGCATTTGCAGTATCCTCCAGGATAACAGCACCTAACACATCCGTATGCCGGACGAACTCTACAAGTGCCTCCGCCGTTTCCTCGGTCATGTCTCCGGCACTCTCCACAATCAGACAGACATCCTGCAGCTGTTCCTTTTTCTCATTCAGATGAATCCGGTTCAAACGTTCCGCACTGATTTTCGCAACACGGGGACTCTTTACATAAGAAAGCTCATACAACAATTTTGCGAGATAAGTACCAAGTGTTGTTTTCCCGCTCTTTTTCTCGCCGGTGATAATCAGACAATGACATTTCTTCCGCACCGTCACCACCACCTCTAGCATCCGTACCAGCTGCTTTCTTACCCGCTCAATCCGGGCAAACTCATGCAACAGCTCTTCAAAAGCAATATCCCGCTCCTCCAATCTTGCGCTCAGCTCCCTGCCAAGCGGAGAAAGCACCTGCGGTTTTGACGGTATCTCCTGTCGGAACATATCCGGCATTTCCGGCATTTCCGGCATTTCCGGCATCTCCTGTTGAACGGTATCTTCCTGCGGAACAAAAAGTGAAATCTGCTCATATGCGGCATCACCTGTCTGCTCCTCTGTCTGCTCCTCTGCAAATCTCTCCGGCTGCGCTTCTTCCGGTACCAAAACCGAATCATCTTTTTCCCACATCGGTTCCCCCATATCCGAGGCCGCTACCTCTGCCAGAGCCTCGTCTATCTCATGGGAAGGCAGCACCGACGGTACTTCTGCGTCGCCTTCCTCCTTCGCAGCAGACTGTTCCTCCGCCTCCGGACGCTTTACTTCCTCTTCTTCTTTTAATCTCCGCTCCTCTGCTCCTCTGATACGGCGTTCTGCCTCCAAACGAATATCCTCCGCAGAGAGTTCGCCCCGGTAATATGCCTGCAATGCTTTTGCACGTTCCACAT
>JAQXOR010000006.1 GCA_029099805.1 Lachnospiraceae bacterium | reverse complement strand
GTCTTTACTGCTTAGCTTCACCAGATACTGACCAAGACGATCCTCAAACCGGTCTGCCTCAGACTCCGCCTCAGGAAATATGTTCCGCAACAGCAAAAAAACTTCATGGGGCTGTCACATGAATGCATGTAACAGCCCCATTCAGATTGGTTATCTTTCTTAACCTAGCAGCTCATTTACTTTTCTTTGTACTTCCTTGTAATCGTATCCTGCCTTTGTAAGACGTTCCTTGCGTTCGGCTCCGTTCCCCCATTTTCCGGCAAGCACCTCTTTTGCCACAGTCTCGATGCTCTTTCCGGCAGCTGTCTGCGAGTCAGTATTTGTGGCAGTCTCCGGCTTTGACGGAGCAGTCTGCTCTGTAGCATCGGCAGAGGTTTCCTCCGTCACCCAACGCTTTACTTTCACAATGAAGGTCTTAATCCCCGCATCCTTCAGCTTACTCTCTGCCTGTTGTGCTTCCTTCTTAGTTGCAAACAGCTCTGTCTGGACACGGTACAGCCCCTTGCTTTCCTCCACATACATGGTAAATCCGAGCTTTTTGCCCTTTGCTATCCAGCCGGTAGTACTTTCCTTTTTCGAAAAGGCTCCGAGCTGAATGGTGTAGCCTTCCTTTAACACCGGTTCTGCTACCGGTTTCTCCGGCTCCTTCGGCTCTTCCGGCTCCTCTTTTGTATCTCCCGGCTCTTCTTTTGTATCCTCCGGTTTCATGGATTCATCACTCATTACAATCAGATACTCCGAAGCATGTTTAAATCCAAGAGCAACCATTCCGTCTTTCTGTACTTTTGCGGCACTTACAAACTCCAGCTCACCCATTTCCTCATTGAAGTAGAACAAATTCGCATACTTACCGATATTCTGTTCCTCTTGCTTCATGGATAGCGTCGCATCAAACGGGAACGCTCCCTCATGTGCCAGGCTCAGCTTAAGATACGAATTCTTTCCTGCCGTGTTTTTAATCAATCTGCGCGGAATCGTGTTATCCTCCTCAAGTCTGAGCGTCACTTTCATATTGATATCTTTTGCAAGCTTCTCCGGGTCCTTCACATCTTTTCCGTTGATTGTCCAGGAAATGCCGTTTTTTTGTTCCAGTACAATGCCCAAATCTTTCTCAGCAATCTCTTTTAATATCTCCTTGGAAAGCTTGACATTTTTCTTCATGTTTACCGTAAGCGTTGCACCCTCGTCTAGCTTCTGAAGCTGCTGAGAGACTTCTTTCCAGCCGTCCGTATCGGTAATCGTAATCACCGTGGTATCCTCGGTCGTTCCGGTCTCTCCGGTGCTTCCGCTCCCGCCGATACTTCCGCTTCCGCCGATACTTCCGCTCCCGCCTCCGCTACTGCTTCCACCTCCGCTACTGCTTCCGCCTCCGCTACTGCTTCCGCCTCCGCCGGTAGAAATATTAACTATTATCTTTGCAGTTGCCTGCTTTCCGCCATCCTCTGTTGTAACGGTTATAACCGTCTCACCGTTTCCGACAGCGGTTACCAGACCGTTATTATCTACGGTTGCTACCGCCTCATTCTCGGATTTCCATGAAACAGCCTGATTACTTGCATCAGCAGGAGTAATCACCGCATTTAACTGAACCGTTCCTCCGGTAGTGCTGATGGTAGCCGTCGCTTTATCGAGAGCCACACTTTCAACAGCAGCCTCGCATGTTACCGTAGTTTCCTGCGGGGTACCGCTACCGTTATAGTTTATCACGTACACTTTATACGATTTTCCCGCGGTGAGTGCACACGAAAGGGTTGCGTTAAACTTACCGCCTGTTACGGCATGTGTTTCCAGCGTTACAATATCCTTTCCTTCCAGGACCTCGATTAATACTGCCGCCACATCCTCATCCGTTGTTCCGGATACCTGTACGCCCTTTGTACTTCCTGTTGCGGATACTGTCGTAATATTAGAAGCAGCATTCGCCTTCGTATCTCCAATCATAACACTTAGCAGGAGAAGGCAAGCAAGCAAAGCTAAGCTACGTATCATTTTCTTCATATTCTGTCCCTGCCTTTCTACTCACTAAAATCAAATTCTTTTCCTACACCTTTTCCGGCACCGAATTTCGCACCACTTACCGTTCCGTCTTCATTCACGTCCGGTATTGCAATTGCCTCTACCTTTACCGGTGCATTCTTTTCGTCTCCCATATAAAGAATGTAGTCACTCATTGCTACTTTACCCTCTTTTGCCGGAGTAAAATAGTCGCTCTTTAACAGACGTCTTTCCACACTTCCGTCTGCGTAAGTATACGTCACAAACAAGGATACATTCGGGACAGCGGTATCGCTGCTGGTCGGATAGTAATACGTTGCGTAATAAGCAAGTCCATAGTTTCCGTGGACTTTTCCGCTGTTTTTCGCTTTATATGCCTCATAAACAGAAGCATCTAATTCAGCTCCCCTATCATGACCGTGGAAAATAGTAACCGTTTTTGTATCTCCTGCTGTCCCACCGCCGTCAATCAGGATACCGACACGGTTGATTTTTACAATTCCGCTTACCGTAGCACCGGCAGACGAATAAGTTACCTTTATCCGAACGGTATCATAAAAATCCGACAGGAACTCAATAATATATGCATCCGAATCCTGCTTCTCGATCTTAACCGCATTCTCCGTAATTCCGTCCAAAAGCTCTACCGATTCGATTCCGGTAACGTTCAGACCATTTGCTTTGCCGGATGTAATCGGTGTTATCTCAATCTTACTAAATCCGAAATAAATGCTCTTCTCTGTATGATTAACTTCATCACTTCCGGTTTCTGCAATGGATAAGCTGCTTTCAGAGCTCCATGCAGCAGGCTCCTCCTTTGCTCCGATGCCGTTCAGTGTCACGCCCATAAAGTCCGGTGTCATAACAACGAACTTACCGCCCATGTATTCGTTCCTGACAGCACCTGTGGAAAAGCCGGCCGCATAATAGCGCTTTGATGATTTATCAGACAGGACCTCATTTGCCTGTGCATAGTTTCCGAAAAGCACAATATCTTCCTCACTGTCAAACGCAGCCACAAGGACAAGGGCAGATGCATTTAATCCTTCAAATTTTTCTGAGTCATCTGCATTTTTATCAGCAGACGAATACGAATCACGTACAAAATACGTATCCTTAACCTTTATGATAACCTGCTCTGCACTCTTTTCCGTATTAATCAGATAAACCTTCGCGGTAAGAACAATCGGGCTTTCTAATTCGGTGGCCTCAGATTCTTCTTCTTCCGGAAATAAAGTTAAATTCCTTCTGTTCTCATACAGCTTATCAATCGTTATCGTAACCTCATATGCATCAAATGTGCGTACAACACCGGTTTTATCGGTTGCAGTAATTGACTCACCCGCAAGTGGCTCCTCACTTATTGTTGCTAACGCCAGGAGCTTTTCCATATTGAGATTCAGATTGGTCGGGTTCTGCTTGTTGAAATCCTCTATCAGACCAAGCGCCTCTCCTTCTTGCTGATATCTGCCTTCCTTTACCCGGAATCCGTCATAGAGAGTCCGCATGAGACCATATTTCAAGTCCTCCGAATCAGCGGCACCACTCTCATTGATATCACCGAATGCAAAATAAGTTGTATTAAGCTCATCCTGCAGCCGGGTAAAGGAGTCTTTTTCATTTCCGCCACCGTCGCCGTTACCGCCTTCGTCAAAAACGACCTGTACATAGTAAAACTTTTTCGGAACTTGTGCTTTC
>JAQXOR010000005.1 GCA_029099805.1 Lachnospiraceae bacterium | reverse complement strand
TTAATAAATCCGAGCGTCACATCAGGGGAGGAATGGCGACAAGGGAGAAGTATTTGCACAGAGTACAATAAATAGTTGTACCAGAGGTAGAAAAGCAACCGGCAAAGCGCAATTCGGCGTGTTGGTTGCTTTTTGTATTTTCCCGTTTCTTTTTGGAATGGGATGTGGTATGATAAAATGAGTGGATAGTACAGGATGCGACGGTATCCGCAGGATTTTGTTTGCGAAAGGCAGGTGTGCAGCTATGGGAAAAGTGATGCTTCGCGGCGGTATTCGGCTGTATGATGGCAAGGAACTATCGAAGGATAAGCCGATAACGGTGCTTTTCCCAAAAGGGGATGCGGTCTATCCTGTGTCCCAGCACATCGGAGTTCCGGCAAAACCGGTTGTTGCGGTAGGTGATAAGGTATTGGTTGGGCAGAGAATAGCGGAAGCAAGGGGTGTTGTTTCTGCGCATGTAATCAGTGCGGTATCCGGTACCGTAAAGGCAATCGAGGAGCGGCTGACAGCTTCGGGAGAACTGTGTGAGTCGATTGTAATAGAAAATGACGGAGCGTTTACAACGACAGAGCAGTTTGGCATCAGACGCGAGTATGAAAGTCTGTCCAAGGAAGAAATCAGGCAGTATATTAAAGATGCCGGTGTCGTTGGAATGGGTGGAATGGGATTTCCGACTCATGTAAAGCTTACTCCGAAGAGAGATGATGCGATTTCCTATGTAATCGTAAATGGGGCGGAATGTGAGCCGTATCTGACAGCCGATTATCGTCTGATGCTTGAGGAAGGTGAGAGACTGGTCAAGGGTCTGAAGATTCTTTTGCAGTTATTTGAATCGGCCAGGGGAGTTGTTCTGATTACAGATGATAAAAAAGAGGCGGTTCGGAGGATTTCAGGGCTTGTAAAGAACGAGGAACGTATTTCGGTAAAGGTGGTAAAGGCAAGGTATCCGCAGGGTGCGGAGCGTCAGGTAATAAAGGCTGTTACCGGGCGCAGCATAAATTCTTCCATGCTTCCGGCAGATGCGGGATGCGTGGTACATAATGTGGAGACAGTGATATCGGTATACCAGGCAGTGGCGGAGTCGATTCCGCTTATCCGCCGGGTGATTACGGTGAGCGGTGACGGGGTGGCAGCACCGCAGAATTTTCTGGTGTGTACCGGAACTTCGTATGGGGAGCTCGTGGAGGCGGCAGGCGGAGTCAAGGAAAATCCGGAGCTTCTGCTTGTGGGCGGACCGATGCGGGGGAAAGCCTTCGCGGAGCTGACGGTTCCCGTTACAAAGACTTCTTCGGCGCTTCTGGCGTTTTCAGAAAATGCGGTGGTGAAGTTACCGACGAGTCCGTGCATCCGGTGCGGACGATGCATTGCCGTCTGCCCAAGCCGTCTGGTTCCGCAAAAGCTAGTCAAATATGCACAGCACTCTGATAAGGAAGGCTTTATGCGCAGGGATGGTATGGAATGCTGCGAATGCGGTGCCTGTACCTATGTCTGCCCGGCAGGTATCCCCCTGACTCAGAGTTTTCGGCAGCTGCGCCGCAGCATATTGGATGAGAGAAGAAAAAGATAAGGAGGGGCAGATATGAAGAAGGAAGAACTGGTGTCGGCTGCTCCGTATCTTAGGAGTAAAGATACTACGGCAACAATTATGCGGGATGTGGTATTTGCGTTGCTCCCGGCAGCAGGATACGAAATTTACCGGTTTGGCTTTCGAGTGTTTTTACTATTGCTTTTGTCGGTGACATCCTGTGTACTGGCGGAGCATGTATGGAAAAGCTTTCGAAAAATCCAAAACGGAGGCTATGAATGCAGTGCGGTAGTTACCGGTCTGCTTCTCGGAATGATACTTCCGGCAGACGCACCCTGCTGGCTGCCGGTAGCAGGCGGTGTGTTTGCAATACTCGTTGTGAAAATGGCGTTTGGCGGATTGGGAAGAAACCTTTTGAATCCGGCGGCTGCAACGGGATGCATGGGATTTATGATTGCCGGTTTTTTTATGAAGGATATTTCCTCGGAAAGCTTAGAACCGGGTCCTTTTCCGTTGTTACTCGGAGGACTGTATCTGATTCTCCGTAAGGTGATTTCCATTCGTGTTCCGGCGGCTTACCTGCTTTCCTATGCGGTAGTAACGATACTTGCCGGTGGGAACGGTTTGGATTTAGAATGGCTGATGATGCAGATATGCAACGGTAGTCTGATGCTCGGAGCTTTCTTTATGGCGAATGATGATACGACATCTCCGATGACAAATGTGGGTAAGCTTATTTTTGGTGTGTTACTTGGTGTACTGACCGGTGTGTTTCAACTGGTTATGTGTACACCGGCGGCGGTAGTTTGTGCAGTTGTGGCCGGTAATCTGCCGGTGCCGCTTATTGAGAAAATGACATTCCCGAAATCCTTTGGAAAAGGGAAAAAAGCAAATATATAGAGAAAAGAGGAGAAAAGAATGCAGTGTACAATGTGTGGAAGAGAGATAACAAATCCAAATGCAAATTATTGTGATTATTGCGGAACAGCGCTCGGTACAAATGTGTACCGGGAAGAGACCGTGCAGCCAACGAGAACGGATATACCAAAGGGAGACAGGGTTTCTACCTGGATGTTTCTTGGAATTATGTGCCTTCCGATGATTCCGTTTGTAGGAACAATTGCGTATCTTGTATTTCTTTTTTACTGGGCCTTTGCACCGAGTATTGAAGATTCCAGAAAAAGCTTTGCAAGAGCGCTCTTAATATATACCGGTATTATGCTTGTATTTACGTTTATCTTGTTTGGTACACTGTTCGCCGGAATTATGAGCGGAATGTCAAATGTCTTGTAAGGAAATGTGGGGATTTTTATGAAGCTACTTCATTGCGCGGATTTGCATCTGGACTCGGCATTAGGTGCAAATCTGGACAGCGAAAAGAAAAAACAACGGAAAAGCGAGCTCCTGGAAATCTTTGTAAGGATGGCAGAGTATGCCTCGGAACATGGTGCAAAGGTCTGTCTGATTGCCGGAGATTTGTTTGACGGAAGGTATGTGACGAAGCGGACGCAGAATATGGTGAAGGAGACCATTCTGCGTTTTTCTGCCATGGACTTTTTATATCTGAAGGGAAATCATGATGCCGAAAACTTTCTGGAAGTCTGGGAAGACCGTCCTTCCAATCTGAAATTATTCGGAACCGACTGGTCCTATTATCGTTATGGGGATGTGGTGATTGCCGGAGCAGAGTTTTCGGATGGGAATGCCGGCAGATTATATGATTCGCTCTTGCTGAACCGGAATGATTGCAATATTGTGCTGTTACATGGACAGACTGAGAAATATCGCTCCGCGGAAAAGGCAGAAACGGTGTCGCTCGGAGCATTAAAAAATAAAAATATTGATTATCTTGCATTGGGACATATCCACTCCTATCGTTGCGAACCCTTAGATGCCAGAGGAGTCTATTGCTACTGCGGGTGTCCGGAGGGCAGAGGGTTTGACGAGTGTGGAGAAAAGGGCTTTGTCTGGCTGGAAATTGAGGAAAAGACAGTGTCGCACAGGTTTGTGCCGTTTGCGTTTCGTACCATACATGAGGTGCCTGTGGATATTTCCGGTGCGGAGACTACATTTTCCGTTGAGCAGAGGATACGCGATGTAATAGCGGAATTGCCGGTAAAGGATCTGGTGAAGGTGGCGTTGACAGGAAAAGTCAGCCTGTCTGCCGAGCGGGACTTGCAGTATTTAACCGGAAGGTTTGAAAAGCAGTTCTTTGCGTTTAAAATGGTTGACCGTGAGGTGGGAATTGCAATTCGTCCGGAAGAATATGAAAATGATATTTCACTGCGGGGAGAATTTATCCGTCTTGTGATGCAGGGGAATTACACGGAAGAGGAAAAAAGAATGCTTCTGGAACTCGGAATTCGTGCCCTGGAAGGGGAGGAGGTGGAGTCATGCTTTTAAAACAATGTTATATACAAGGCTTTGGAAAGCTGCAGGACTTCACATATGAGTTTACGGAAGGGTTAAATGTAATCTGTACCGAGAACGGGTGGGGAAAGAGTACGTTTGCAGCCTTTTTACGGGCAATGTTTTACGGGCTGCCGCAGGCAGGAAGCCGTACAAAACTGGAGGAAGCGGAGCGCCGGAAATACAGGCCGTGGAACGGCGGCTGTATGGGAGGCTCTCTGGTATTTGAGGTCAATGAGAAGGAATATAGGGTAGAGCGTACCTTTGGGAAAAAAGAATCCGAGGATACCTTTCGTCTGATTGATTTATCCACTAATCTGGAGTCGACGGATTTTTCTTCGGAGCTCGGAAAAGAATTGTTTGGTCTGGATAAGGAGGCGTATTCCAGAAGCACCTATCTTCCGCAGAATCGGATTAACGATGGGGGGATGAATGACAGTATCGGGAAAAAGCTCGGAAGACTGGCGGAAGGTGAGGAAGAGAGCGGTAATTTTGACAAAGCATATGAAGCATTAGAGGAGCTAAGGAAAAAGTACATTCCGGACCGCCAGAAGGACGAAAAAGGGTATGTCGCCGTGCTTACCAGAAAAATAGCCGATACGCAGGCCCGTCTGGAGGTATGCCGAAGAAAGGAAGAAAGTGCAAAGCCCTGGCGGGAAAAAGAGCAGAATGCCATGCAGCACAGAAAAGAGCTGGAAACGCAGCTCGTACTTTGCCGGGAACGACTGGAGGCGGCAGCGGGGTATGAGGCTCTGGCTGCGAAGAAAAAACATTATACAGAATTATGCGGCAGGGAGGAGAGTCTGCGGGTACAAAAGAATAGTATGCGGGGGCTGTTCCGGGAGGGCGTGCCTGACCTGTCAGAGCTTCGCCTGTGCAGACAGAAAGCGGAAGAGGCTGCCGTGTTGGCGGGAGAACTCCGTTCGTATCGTCTGGAGCCTGCAGAGCAGAATGAGCTGGCGAGACTGCAGCGGTTATTCGAAACCGGAGTGCCGGGAGAGGAAGAACTGCAGGACTGTATTCGTACAGAGGCGGAAGTAAAGGAACAGCTGAACCATACGGAGCATTTGTATCAACAGACAGAAAGCGATGTACAGCGGGCAACAAAGCAGCACAAACGGTGCAGAGGGGTGGCTGCGGTATTGTTTTTGCTGGCGACAGTAGTGTTAATTGCGGCTTTTTACAGAAAGCCGCAGGCAGAAACAGAGCAACATTTTGTCGACCGGGAAACGGTACAGAATGCGAAGGTAACGCCTGTGAATGTACCGTTAGCCATGATTGGAGCTGCAGTTTTGCTGGGAGGGCTTGTAAGCCTTGTACTGGGATTACAGAACAGGAAACAAGAGAATGATGCGGCGGAGCGGCTTGCTGAATATTCTACAGAAATAGAACGACTTCATCTCAGGGAAGCAAAGGGACGCGATGTTTTGACACAGTATGGTTTCGGAAGCGAGATAGATATAACAGGCGGATTATATCATTTGTCGGATGAGATTCGGAGGTATAAGTTGCTCTGTGACCGGAAAGAGAAACAGGACCGGTGCATTAACGGGCGAGATGCGTTATTACAAAAGTGTACCGGCATGCTTTTGCGGTACGGAATGGAGACGGAAGACATTACCGGCGGTCTTCATATTTTGGAGAACAGGACCAGAGATTTCCTCAGGATATCCGAGGAGCTTGCAGAAGTTGTTAAAAAGCGGGAACACTTTGAACAGGAAACGTCGCCGGACTCTTTTTTGGGTGTGACGGCGCCGGAAATGAGTTTTGCAGAGTTACAGAAAACAGAGCAGGAACTGCTGGTGCAGATAGCCCGGACGACAGAGGAAGAAAAGGATTGTCGCGAAAGAGCAGAGGAGTTTGAAAAGGAAGCAGAGGCCTGTACGGAGCTGGAAGAATCCTGCGGGGAGCTTTGTGAGTGTCTGGAAGCGAAAAAAAGAGAGTACTTTTTTATTACCGAAACGGAGAAATGCCTGAAAAACGCGAAGGAACAATTCTCCTCCCGTTATTTGAGGGGACTTACAACGGGGTTTGAAAAATATCTTTCTTTGCTCGGAGAAGAAGACTTTACCAGAAGCATGGATGGGCATTTTGGCGGAGTGCGTACAGATGTTAATCTGAATGTGCAGGTGACTGCATACGGAGAAGATAAGGAGCTCGGTTATTTCAGCACGGGAATCCGCGATTTACTTGGAATTTGTATGCGGTTTGCCTTAGTGGATGCATTGTTTTCGGAGGAACAGCCGTTTTTAGTATTGGATGACCCTTTTGTCAATCTGGATAAGGAAAAGATGGGACGTGCAGTTGACTTTTTGAAGGCAGCGGCACAGCATTACCAGATTTTGTATCTTGTGTGTCATGAGAGTCGTGCCTGAACAGAGGCAGGAGACCGGGACTGAAAATGGGGCTTGGGAAATGGCAGCATAGAGGAAAGGAGGCCACAGGGATGGAGAAAAAAAGAGAAACAGGAAGAATTGTTGCAATTTTACTGCTTTTGGCGTATTTTTTGCTGCTTGCCTATCTGCTCTTTTTTAGCAGTACCTACGGACGTACTCTGGAGATGGATTACCGCTACAATCTGAAGCCGTTTTTTGAAATCAGACGGGGGCTTGAACATATCGATGCGGTAGGCTTTCATTACGTGGTTGTGAATATTGCGGGAAATATTGTGGCCTTTATGCCGTTTGGTTTTTTACTTCCCCTTGTATCGGAACGCAGAATGCATTTTGGCAAAATACTGGGATATAGCTTTTTACTTACGCTTTGTGCAGAGTCAATCCAGCTTATCTCAAGGACGGGTGCTTTTGACGTGGATGATTTGCTTTTGAATACAGTAGGAGGACTTATGGGATATTGGTGTTATGTGATATTGTGCGGACGGAGGAGGAAGAATTTATGAAGGCCAATGAGTTGTTTCATAGTAAGGAGCGGGAAGGAATGCATTTTCACAGCAGGAAACGCTCCCGTGCGGGAATTGCCGGTTTTATTCTTTCGATGGCAGGGACAGTTTTCTTTCTGGTGCTGTGTATTGTGTCTGCCGGTGTAAAGGGAGAAGCCGGAGTCGTCATCGGAGCACTGGGGCTGCTTGTTATGCTTTTGTGCGGAATTGCCTTTAGGCTGAGCCTGAAGGGGTTGAAGGAGCATGACGTATACACAAAGCTTCCGTTTGCGGGGTTACTGGTTTCGGGAGGGCTTTTTGTACTTCTGTTTTGTTTATATGTACTTGGAATACAAATTTAATGATAGAGAGGTAATGTGATGGAGACTTACTCAGAATTATGGGATGAGAAGGAAGAGACAAGAGAACGGTTGGATTTATGTATGGAACGGCTTGCTGCAATGCAGGAGGAAAAGACGGTACCGGAGGAGTACCGGGCTTATTTTACATCACAGGCTGAGAAGCTGTTACGTATTTTTCGCTATGCGGCTGTGGTAGAGGACGGCTCATTCTTTAAAATGCCACCGGAAGAGTGCAGGCGTTATTTTGATGAATTATATCAGGAAATCTTACCGCAGAACTATGAGAGAAGCTTTTCCAATCCGGTGTATGCGGTAAAGCTCTTCGGAAAACGTTACGGGAGGCTTTTAACCTATCTTGCAGCAAAGCTGAATACCCAGATTTTCTATGCCGCAGAAGGAAACCTTCTCTTTCTTGTAATGGCAGCGGAACTGTTAATTGAGATTTATAATTATTTTGAGGAGTTTCACGAGTATACGTTTAAAGAATGCCGGGAGGCTTTGTATTCCTTTGAAACGGACAATGCCGAGCTGTTTTTGGCATGGCAGACAAGGGCGCAGTTTGACCCTGCTGACACTTTTGTAAAGGATATTATTATGAATGCCGACGGTACGGATTTGCGGTATTTATACCGATATGGTGAGTATATTACCGAGAACGAATTCGGAATAGCGGAATTTTTGCAGAATCTGAGCGAAGAAGAGATTAAGGCTGCTGCAGAAAATGTGGTCGGAGGCTATTTACGCGGTTTTCAGGTGATGCAGGTGCCGTTAGCGGCAGGACAGACGGTAGGACTTCGGTATGCAATCGGGTTTGAGCGGATTATGAAGGAAGTAGTACGTTTACTGGAACAGGAGGGACTGTCGGTAACATCCGTGCGGACTCCGGTGGCGGGACGACATGCGAGAAAATCCGGGTATACCGTGACGAATGTAAATATTCAATATGATTATGATCACCGGAACGATGAAGGGCTGCTTGCGGATAAACAGTGGTATGTGAGAAAAGAAACAGCATTGAACCGGGTGTATGAGGAAAGTAAAGAAATACTTTCTTTGTATGCGGGACCGCTTGTGTTAGAAACCTTCGGGGAAAGACTGCCGCTCCCGAATAATGAGCCGGAAGCAATTATGCTGGATAAACGGCAACAACGGCTGAAAGTAGAGTCTGCCGGAAGACTGGGGGGACTGGTAGAGCAGTATCTTCCTTCGGACAAGACATCCTTTACGATTGTGGCATATCCGTTGCCGTCTATCGGTGCGGAGTTTGCAGAGATTTTTAAGGAGACGCTTCGTCTGAATCAATTGGATAACGAAGTATACCGAAGGGTGCAGCAATGTATGATTGATGCGCTCGACCGGGCAGAGGCTGTCCGTGTAACCGGACGGGGAGAAAACCATACGGATATTACTGTCCGACTCTGGAAGCTGAAGAATCCGGAGAAGGAGACTATTTTCGAAAATTGTACCGCAGATGTTAACATTCCGGCGGGAGAAGTGTTTACTTCTCCGGTGCTTACCGGAACAAACGGAAGGTTACATGTCACGAGTGTATTTCTTGGAAGTACGGAGTATAAAAATCTGGAAATTGTATTCCGTGACGGAAAAACAACGGAGTATTCCTGCGAGAATTATGCCGAGAAAGAAGAAAATGAGAAATTCATACGCGAAAATCTTCTGAAAAACCATGACTGGCTCCCTCTTGGGGAGTTTGCAATCGGGACAAATACGATTGCCTATACAATGGGAAAACGGTTTGCGATAACAGAGGTACTGCCGATTCTGATTGCGGAAAAAACGGGCCCGCATTTTGCAATCGGAGATACCTGTTATTCCCGCAGTGAGGATCATAAGGTGTATAATCCGGATGGCAAGGAAATTGTAGCACGGGAAAATGAATGTGCGGCACTGCGTAAGACCGAGCCGGAAAAGGCTTATTTTAACTGTCATACGGATATTACGATTCCGTATGATGAACTGGGCGAGATTACCGCACTTTGTCCGGATGGAACGCAGATTGCGATTATAAAGGAAGGCAGATTTGTGCTTCCGGGCACGGAGCTGTTAAATGATGCGCTGGAAGAGAAATAGGAAGTTTTCAGGTTGCTTTTTTGAAATGGGTATGATACGATAAGTTAAAATAAAAGGAAAAGGAAGGATATAGCTATGGCACAGGTTGGTATTGTAATGGGAAGTGATTCGGATCTGCCGGTAATGAGTAAGGCTGCCCAGATGTTGGACAAGTTTGGTATTTCTTATGAGGTTACGGTTATTTCTGCACACCGTATGCCGGATATTTTCTTTGATTATGCGAAAACGGCAAAGGAGAAGGGCTTTAAGATTATTATTGCGGGAGCAGGCGGAGCAGCACATCTTCCGGGTATGTGTGCAGCGATTTTTCCGCTTCCGGTAATCGGGGTTCCGATTCACACCAAGACGTTAAGCGGTGTTGATTCGTTATATTCTATTGTTCAGATGCCGTCCGGAATTCCGGTGGCAACCGTTGCAATTGACGGTGCACAAAATGCCGGTATTCTTGCAGCAAAGATGCTTGCGGTTTCGGATGATACCTTGCTTGCAAAAATCGAGGCTTATAAGGACGAATTGAAGGCCGGTGTGGAGAAGAAGAAGGAAAAGATTGAAAAGGTCGGATATGAGACATATCTGAAAGAGATGTAGCATTTACTCTATTCCGGGAAACAAAATGAAATAGTTCAGGAGACAGCCCTACAGCGCATAGAATAAAGTAAGGAAGCGCTGTGGGGCTTTTATGTTGAAGAGGAGAATCATAAGGGGAGGTACTCTGGTTGCGGCGTTGCTGCTTGCGGAACTTGCGGCAGCAGGGCTGGCAAACAGAGATATGTCGAAAGAGGAGAGAAACGCGGCACAGGTTGAAGTCCTTTTAGAGAATGTTCTGGCTGAGAACCGCTCTGCAAGCAATAGTGAAAATGGGCAGGAAAAGAAGGGGCGCGAAGAAGACTATGTCAGTAAGACGGATGCGTATCCGTATTTATATGCGAAGGGCTCGGTTACAATACAGGAACTGCCGGACAAGGTTGTATTTCTGACCTTTGATGACGGACCCAGTAAGAATACAATTACCATACTGGATACTTTGGCGAAATACAATGCGTGTGCGACATTTTTTTTGATTGGTGAAAATCTTACCGAGGATGGGATAGAGATTGCAAAAAGAGCACTGGAGGAAGGACATATGCTGGGAATGCATACGGAGACACACCGGTATGATAAGATCTACCGCTCGGTAGAATCGTTTTTGACAGACTATGATAAGCTGGCGTATCGGTTTATAGAGGCGTTCGGAGAATGTCCTCCGGTTTTCCGGTTTCCCGGAGGAAGTTATAGTGCGTACATCAATCCGATTAAGGAGGAGCTAAAGGAGGAGTTGACAAGACGGGGCTTCATCGGATATGACTGGAACGTGAGCGGAGAGGATGCGGTCGGAACACCGACAGCAGCTTCAATTAAAAATCATATTTTCGGTTCCCTGGAAGGGCAGCATCAGCCGATTATTTTGCTGCATGATTCTCCCTGCAGCAATCTGACGGCAGAAGTTTTGCCGGAGATTTTGGAAAGACTTATTGAGGAAGGATATGAGTTTCGGACATTACAGTATCGGGAACCCTATCAGTTTCCTTGGTAAAATATTTTGAAAATAAAGAAAATAAAAAAAATTCAAAGTGGTATTGACAAGTTCTTTTTTGTGCAAACTGTACAAAAAACCTTTTGATGAGGAAAGCATATAAAAAAGCTGAAAGCACATCTTGTGGAAAAAACGGAAAGTTATCCCCAATAAAAAGGGGCGAAAGCCGTGTGAAACAAAGTTATACACGAAGTTATCCACAATATGCACAGAAAAGTACCACAAGTGTGGTATACAGAATAGGTTGTCAAGCTCGAAAGTTTGTTTTGGAATCTGTGATAAAATCACAAAAAGGGGTGGAAAAGGAAATAATGTGTCGGAATGCGGCATTTTTTTACAAATGGTGAATGTGTAAGAATTTGGCAGTAAATATAGAAAAGCTGACAAAAGAGACATATTATTGGAACAATGAAAAAAATAAACGAACAATAATTCAATTTTTGCAAAATTGTGCTTGCTATTCTAAGGGGGATATGTTATAATCTATTCAAGAGGCAGGAGGGAGAAGGAGCTGCTTCATTTCTGTAAGACAGAACGAATAACAGAAAAAGGAGCTGATAGTTATGAATTACACAGTAAGCGGAAAGAACATTGAGGTTACAAGCGGATTAAGAGAAGCGGTGGTTGATAAGCTGTCTAAGCTGGAGCGTTATTTTACACCGGATACAGAAGTAAATGTAACATTAAGTGTAGAAAAAGAGAGACAGCGTATAGAGGTTACGATTCCGATTAAAGGAACAATTATCCGTGCCGAGCAGGTCAGCAGTGATATGTATGCATCCATTGATCTTGTAGAGGCAGTATTAGAACGTCAGCTTAGAAAATACAAGAATAAGATTGTTGACCAGAAGCAGTCTGCAAAGGCACTCAGCCAGGTATTCCTTGATGAAGAAACCGGAGAGGAAGACGAAATTAAAATCGTACGTTCCAAAAAATTTGCAATCAAGCCGATGGATATCGAAGAGGCCTGTGTACAGATGGAACTGCTCGGACATGATTTCTTTGTATTCCGTAATGCAGAGACAGATGAAGTAAATGTTGTATATAAGAGAAAAGGAAATACATACGGTTTGATTGAGCCAGAGTATTAGTACTGCGACACTCGGTCGCGTTCGTTCCCCTTCTTTTTTGACGAAACCACCACATGGCAGCTGCCATGTGGTGGTTTTTTGCGTGCAGGCAAAGTGAGCATAGATGTGGCTTTGCAAGCTTGCTTGTAAAAAGCCACATCTATGCGAACGCGCCCACGACTGAGTGACGAAGTCACGAAGTGCGTGGGCAGATGCGAAGCATCGCCTGCACGCAAAGGAAGAGACGAACGCGCCCACGACTGAGTGACGAAGTCACGAAGTGCGTGGGCAGATGCGAAGCATCGCCTGCACGCAAAGGAAGCTTTGTAAAGATGTTCAGAACGTATATAGAAATTCTGAAAAGTGGTTGATTAAATTAAAAAGTAATGTTAAAATACTTTATTATGGGTTCCGTATATTCGTTGTACGGAAAATTAGTAAAGAATAGATTTTTAGGAGAGAACAGATGAGTTTATTTCAGAAAATTTTTGGAACGCACAGCGAAAGAGAAATAAAGATAGTTCGTCCTTTGCTGGAAAAGATAAATAAGCTGGAAGAATCAGTGACGATATTGTCAGATGAGGAACTTCGTGCAAAGACAGCTGAGTTTAAAGAACGTCTTGGCAAGGGCGAGTCGAAGGATGACCTTTTGCCGGAGGCGTATGCGGTAGTTCGGGAGGCCACCAAACGTGTACTCGGACAGCGTCACTATGATGTACAGATTCTCGGTGGTATTATTTTACATCAGGGGCGTATTGTTGAGATGCGTACCGGTGAAGGTAAGACACAGACAGAGCTTTTGCCGGCTTACCTTAATGCTTTGGACGGAGAAGGTGTTCATATCGTTACCGTAAACGATTACCTTGCCAAACGAGATTCTGAGTGGATGGGTCAGGTATTCCGTTTTCTCGGCTTATCGGTAGGCTGTATCCTGAACAACATGACAAATGACGAACGCAGACTGGCATATGCCTGTGATATTACGTACGGAACAAATAATGAATTCGGTTTTGATTATCTGCGTGATAACATGGTGATTTATAAGGAACAGCTTGTAATGCGCGGTCTTCATTATGCCATCATCGACGAAGTGGACTCTGTATTGATTGATGAGGCACGTACTCCGCTAATTATTTCCGGACAGAGCGGAAAGTCCACCAGTCTTTATCAGGCATGTGACATTCTGGCAAGGCAGTTAATCAAGGGAAAAGAGAAAGAACTGACCAAGATGGAGCTTCTTATGGGTGAGGAGCTTCAGGAGGAAGGTGATTTTGTTGTAAATGAAAAAGACAAGGTGATTAACCTGACAGAGCAGGGTGTCGAAAAGGTAGAGCGCTTCTTCCAGATTGATAACCTTGCAGATCCGGAAAATATGGAAATCCAGCACAATACGATTCTGGCATTGCGCGCCCATTACTTAATGGCAAGAGATAAGGACTATGTGGTACAAAATGATGAAGTATTGATTGTGGATGACTTTACCGGACGTATTATGCCGGGCAGACGTTATTCGGATGGTCTGCATCAGGCAATTGAGGCAAAAGAGCATGTAAAGGTGAAGAGAGAGAGTAAGACTCTTGCGACGATTACATTCCAGAATTTCTTTAATAAGTATGATAAGAAGTGCGGTATGACCGGTACGGCACTTACGGAGGAGAGAGAATTCCGTGAGATTTACGGCATGGATGTAGTAGAAATCCCGACGAATCGTCCGGTTGCGCGTATCGATAAAGATGATGTGGTATATAAGACCCGTAAGGAAAAATTAAAGGCGATTGTAGATGAGATTGCAGAAGCAAATTCCAAAGGACAGCCGGTACTGGTCGGTACGATTACCATTGAGGCTTCCGAGGAATTGAGTGATATGTTGAAACGCCGCAATATTCCGCACAAGGTGCTGAATGCGAAGTTCCATGAAATGGAGGCACAGATTGTTGCGGATGCCGGTCAGATGGGAGCTGTAACCATTGCAACCAATATGGCCGGACGTGGTACGGATATTAAACTGGGCGAGGGTGTAAAAGAGCTCGGCGGATTGAAGATTATCGGTACGGAACGTCATGAATCCAGGCGTATCGATAACCAGCTGCGTGGTCGTGCCGGTCGTCAGGGAGACCCAGGTGAGTCCAAATTCTTTATTTCACTGGAAGATGATTTGATGCGTTTGTTTGGCTCGGAGCGTCTGATTACCATGTTTAATTCGCTCGGACTTCAGGAAGGAGAGCAGATAACCCATAAGATGCTCAGCTCTGCAGTTGAGAAGGCACAGAAGAAAATCGAGAACAACAACTTCGGGATTCGTAAGAATCTGTTGGAATATGACCGTGTAAACAATGAGCAGCGGGAAATCATCTATGGGGAGCGCAGAAAGGTACTGGAGGGTGCCAATATGCGCGAGACCGTCTTTAAGATGGCAAATGATGTGGTTGAGGGCTGTGTAGACAGCTGCATCAGAGATGATCAGGATGCGGAGAACTGGGATCTTCAGGAACTGAACAGTCTGTTGCTTCCGATTATTCCGTTGGAGCCGATTCGCCTGACGGAAGATCAGAAAAAGCACATGACGAAAAAGGAACTGGTACAGCAGTTAAAGGCAGAGACTGTTAAGTTTTATGAAGCGAAGGAAGCACAGTTTCCGGAGAAGGAGCATCTGCGTGAGGTAGAGCGTGTGATTCTGCTCCGTGTTATTGACCGGACATGGATGGATCATATTGATGATATGGATCAGCTGCGACAGGGAATCGGCGTACAGGCATACGGTCAGAGAGATCCGCTTACCGAATACAAGTTCCAGGGCTTTGAGATGTTCAGTGCCATGACAGCAGCTATTAGTGAGGATACTGTTAAGGCATTGATGAATGTTCGCATTGAGCAGAAGGTTGAGCGTGAGCAGGTGGCAAAGGTAACCGGTACAAACCGTGATGATTCTATCGCTAAGGGACCGGTAAAACGCTCTGATAAAAAAGTTCAGCCGAATGATTTATGCCCGTGCGGTTCCGGTCTGAAATATAAGAAGTG
>JAQXOR010000004.1 GCA_029099805.1 Lachnospiraceae bacterium | reverse complement strand
TTGCCTCGCGTGCCATCATAAATCCAAGTCCTGTTATGATACAGGTAATAATCGTAGATGCAGCAAGCAGTAATGCTTTTAATCCATGATTCATCTTTCTGTCCCATTCCCCCCTTTCTTCTGCTTAAAAATACCGTATCTGTTCCATTTCCTTAAAGATAGCTCCCATCTGCTCAAGACTGACTCCAAGAAACGGTAAAATCAAATAGGCAAACAACAGAAACAGCATCGGCAGGAAAGCAATTACCTGCGCATTTGCAGCCTTTTTCTTCCTCTCCTGCTCTGCCTCCAGACGCAACTGCTCCCGAAAAAAGTTGCGGTCTGCCGCAATCTCCGCAAATGCAACCTTTAGTCCAATACGTTCACCGGCAAGAATACGTCCGGCAAACCGGCGAAACGCAGGCTCCTCTGCATCTGTAAACAGGCTCTCTAAGGCCGCTGCATCCTCCGCCGCATATTCATCCGCACAGCGAAGGAGTCTCTTTCGAAACAGCTCCCCACAGGCCCCCAGGACATCGAGCAGCTCCATAAGTGTTATATTCGGTACATCAATCAATAAAAGAACAATTGACTGCAGACTAAGTACCTCTCCTTCTGTCCCAAGCTTACGAAGATATCCGAGATACTTATAAAACCCCCGGACAAGAACAACACCGACTGCAGCACCGCAAAACAGACCGGCCATCTGTCCCGGCAGTGATGTTCCCCGAAGCAGATATACTGTACAAAGTGATACGGCTGCTCCGACCATCCCGCATACTACCCAGTACTGCATCCCGTTTGCTTCAATTCCGATTTCCGCAAGATACTTTGCACCCTTTCGCTCCGGCAGACTTCCTTTAAAGAATTCTGCTCCCCATCGGAACCTGTCACCTCCGAAAAGCTGCCGCAAAAGCTTGGGTCTGTAAAAGACTCTTTTATCACTCTGTCGTACCATGCATAAAAGAATGTAACAACAGACTGTAAGCAGTCCAAATACCAATACAATAACGGAGCCTGTCCTTCCTTCATAAAACGTCTGCAGTTCCTCCATCGTTACCGTTCCGAACCACCTGATGGCGGGAAGAAACATCACCGGTGCAACTGCTACCACCCCAATTCCACCAAATAAATACATTGCCTGCTCTCTCTGATAACATTCATTCTGAACATCTCTGCGAAGCTCTGTCATGTTTTTGACAAATACCGATTCTGTACTATTTTTACCGCTTCCATACTGTACTGCACTCCGGCATTGAATCCAAAATAATCTTATGTATTTCAGATGCCCCGGAAATTCATCCTCCGGAATCACCGTCCCCATAGCATCTTCTTCCAGTAAAAAGCACATCTTTTCCAATCTTTTCCGCAGACCTCCGGGCATCCGCTCCGCTGCCCGGAAAATAGACTCTGTAATATTTTTACAGAGATAGAATTGATCCTTTAGATCTGACAGAAACTCCGCAAAATGTTCTAACTCCCGATATTCTTTCGTTCTTTTCCGAAACCCTATATACTCTATTACAAATACTGCAACAACGCACAGCATCGGCATTACATACTCTACGATATCTCCACACCCCCATAAAAAAAGTACCGAAGTCTCTCCTTCTCACCTTTTCCGATATGCTCTATCATCCGCTCTGTTAGCTTTTTTGTCGGCAAACCTGCCTTTTCGTATTTCCCCTCCGAATACCGGTAAAGCACCCGGACATTTCCGCCTGCTTCGGAATCTACTTCCGAGATTTCCTTTATATACCGATTTCCGTCTAAGTCCTTCTCACAAAGGATGTGAATGTCAAACGCTTCCGCTACCTGCTCCTGTGCCATCCGCTCGTCCGAATATGTACCGGTCCGCAACAGCGCATTTCGAAAGTAGCCCAATAATTTCTCCGTCGTCATTGCATGATGTGTAAATAACTGCTGCTCCGATACCTGACTCAGTTCGATCATTAGTGTTGCAGCCTGTATCGTTCCTATTTCCCCCATCATCAGACAATTTCCATCCGTCTTACGAAATGCATCCAGACCTTCCGTGGAACCTACACTTTCCGTCTCCCGGAATGTTAATATATTCCTCTGCGGGAACTCCTTCCTCATCCATAATTCAAATACAGACTCCTCGATTCTCAGATTGTACTTTGGGCTGATATAACGCACCAATGCCTTTAATAATGTTGTCTTTCCGCTCCCCTGCGCGCCTGTAATTGCAACATGCAAGCCACCTCCTACAAAGTACTTTAATGCCCGAATGATTTCGTCCGCTCCTTCTCCGACAATCAAATCCTCCGGCCTTTTCTCCTGTGTCGAATCAAATTTTCTTACAAAAAATGCCCAGGATTCCGAAAACGGCGGTCTGCAGGCAAATACACGGCTTCCATCCTTCATATCATTTACCATATACGGACGATAAAATGACAGCTCTCCCGGGGCTTCAAAGCGGAGTAATGCTTTCGTAACACGGCGCAGCTCCTGCTCACTCCCGAAGCTGAGAAAGGACAGCCGTACCGTGATTCCGTTTAACATAACAAATACACTGTCATAGGCATACATCCCCATATAGTTGTCTGCCAAACCGTCTTCATAGCAGAAAAACTGTTCCGGCAGCCCGGATACTCCTCCGGATATTCCCTCAAGCCTGCAATCCCGCAGGCGATCAATAATTCCATGTCCGAAGCCCTCATAGACCGCATCACAAATCACCTCCATACTCTCCTGATTCGTTAGGACAATGTCCTCTTCCGTATAGATCTGACGGATATCCTCCTCTGTAATTTCATAATAGGAGCCGTCTGCCCGTTCCACCTCTCCCGGTAACTTCCAACGCTCACAAAATTTACAAAAACCATCCTTTCCGTATTGCTTCATGTAGCGATAAAGCATAATGCGAAACTGCTGTTCCGGTGTCAGCCGCTCCGGTATATGAACCGGTAGGAGGCATTCTTTTTCCTGTATCGATAAATTCAGCAGCAATAATTCACGCATAATAAAATGCTTTACATACTCCTTTTCACCACCTGCACCATACACACAGGCCCGCAATGCATTTCGTAACTGCTGTACCTGTAACCGGTATTTTTTCCGTTCCGCCTCCGGAAGACCAAACGGCACTTCACTTTCCATATAGGCTCGTATTGCCG
>JAQXOR010000003.1 GCA_029099805.1 Lachnospiraceae bacterium | reverse complement strand
GTGGGTAGAAAACAGCACTGTCGTCTGTTCCTTCACTGTCTGCAAAATATTCAGAATATCCTTTCTCCCTACCGGGTCAAGTGCGGATGTCGGTTCATCGCAAATCAGCAGCTTCGGACGATTTAGAAGCGCCTGTGCGATTCCGAGTCTCTGCTTCATTCCCCTGGAGAAGCCCCTAATCCTGTGCCGTTCCCCGTCAAGACCCACCAGTTCCAAAAGCTCATCTCTGCGGACAGCAAGCTCCTTTTTTGCCATTCCGGTAATTTCCCCGCAAAAAGTAAGATATTCGGAGGCATTCATAAAAGAATAATATTCCGGCACATCCGGCAGATAACCTATATAGCGGTTTGTCGCAGTTTGTCCGCTTATCACCTTTTCACCTGCCACTCTGATTTCACCCGCATCCGGCTTTAACAGTCCCAGAACAGCTTTCATGGTGGTTGTTTTTCCCGCTCCGTTCTTTCCTATAAACCCGAATACACTTTTCTCCGGCACGGACAGTTCTACTCCCTTAAGCACCTCTTTCTCTCCGAACCGTTTTTGCAGGTCATTAATCTGAAGCATCTCCACTTATGCTTCCTCCTTTCCGAGCAGGAAATAGAGAATCGGTCCTATATAATTCATCCCGATAATCGTGATTACAATCCATAACGTGCGATTTCCTCTTTTATAATGTTCATGCGTAAGGATATGATATAGCGTATATCCGAGTAAAACAAATTCCACAATCGCAAGCGGAATCAGAAACGGTAACAGTTCCGTCATATTATCAATCATCCTTCTTCTCCTTTCTTCCATAGGTCTCCACGCAGAAGCCGTGATATCCGCAACAGGTACAGGTCAACTTTCTAAGCGTTGGTGTATGCCTTGCAAAAAAAGCTTCTTTAAATGCCGGACGAAATATCTCATGACATTGCGGACAAATATAAGAAACCCTGCTGAAATAGTAAACAGAAATCCATGTACCGTACAAAGCCATCAGAATCGTCCATAATAAAAACGGCCACCAGACTCCTGTGATACACCAGAACGCTACTGTTCCCCATTCGACTATTCCGAACGGAAGTCCCGTAATCAGCATCATTGCGTGAAGCTTTTGAAGCTTCTTCTTATTTTTCATTCGATGTGCTATATCACCGATAGATTCAACCGAGAAATTCTCAACTCTTTTTATCTCGCGCTTTATTTCTTCTATCATGTCCAGCTTTGTCTGTCGGTCATCAATTTCCTCCCGTAAGGTCTGCTCCTGCTGCTCCAGCAAAACAGAAATTACATTTCCGGGGTCTTTTTCATTAAGCAGTTCACCGATGCTGTTAATTCCGAGTCCGGCATCACGAAGGAAGCAAATCATTCTCATCCGTTTCAAATCAGCTTCCGAATAAAGTCTTCTGCCACCCTCACTCAGCTCACTCGGTATTAACAAATCTCTGGAATCATAATATTGAACCGTCCGTACAGACACGCCGCAGAGCTTCGCAATCTCTCCTGTTGTGTATTTTGACATAGCCCTTCCTCCTTTCGAGCACTACTTTATCACATTACGCAGCGTCACAAGCAATACCTGACGTTACGTCACATTGCATTTTTTTGAATTTTTCTATGAAAGCACCGGTTCTCCCGGTGTCTCCCCGAAAGCTTTCTCCTACCATTTTATCATAGCTTGCGGTTAGAGCAAAGAGCTCAATCGAATCGGGATTCTTTTTCGGATTTTTCTTCAAAAAATGTCTTTTTTCTCCATTTTACACTTGTAATATTCTACCCCTTTTGATATAATTAAAATGCATATTAGATATTCATACTATAATTTTGAGTTATATTAAATTAATATGAAACCGTTTGTAAGGTTTTGTCTTTCCCGTTTTGGGTACACAAAGCCTTACATAAAGGAGGAAACATGGAAGTTGAATCTACCCTGTCCTCCTACCGCATTTTTAACGTAGTGGCAGAAACAGGAAACCTTTCCAAGGCCGCCAAGGAGCTTTATATCAGTCAGCCGGCCATCAGCAAGGCTGTCAGCAAGCTGGAGCAAAGTCTGTCGGTCAAGCTGTTTATCCGTAACTCCCGTGGCGTTAAATTAACGGAGGAGGGTGCGCTGCTCTATGAGTATACCTGCTCCGCCTTCAAGTCCCTGCGCCAGGGCGAAGAGAGCATCAAAAAGATACATACGCTTGGCATTGGTCAGATTAAAATCGGAGTCAGCAGTACCCTTTGCAAATATCTGCTGCTCCCATACATACAGGACTTTATCGGAAAATACCCTCACATTAAAGTTGCTATTGAATGTCATTCCACTGCAGAAACACTGGAACTCCTGCAGGAAGGAAAGCTTGATATCGGATTAATTTTAAAACCTTCACAGGCAAAAGGAATTGACTTTTTTCCGTTAAAAAGCATTCAGGATACCTTTGTTTCCAGTCCCGCATATCTGAAAAGTCTGAATGAACGTGAGCCTGCTGTTATTGATAATGTCAAGACTCTGCTTCAGTCTGCGACACTGATGCTTTTAGAAGAAAAGAATGGAACAAGACTTTACATAGATGATTATCTGGCAAAAAGAAGCTTAATCCCGGGTCAGATTCTGGAGGTCAACAATATGGACCTGCTCATTGAATTTTCTAAAATCGGGTTGGGAATCGGTTGTGTGATTCGGGAATTCATCGAAAAAGAATTGTCCGACGGTTCTCTGATTGAACTTCCGTCCATTCGTCCGCCGGCAAAGCATACCGTAGGCTTCGCATATCATAAAACCGCTGTCCAGAGTGATTCTATGAAACGCTTTATCAACTTTTATAAAGGAGTCTGAATCGAATGAATAAAAGAATTTCGCAAAGTTGCACCTGCTATGCAAGACGCATTCGCCGCAATATCAGGCATCGCATCTATAATTTTCTGGTCGGCATCCATGAAGGAGATATCCGTTTTTCACTTTTCTCCTTCGTTTGCACCGTATTTCTTCTGTTTTTATTTGCCGGTTTCTTTTTTCGTACCGACATCGGTAAGGAACGTCTGACCACTTCCTCGGTTTTGGGCAGTGAATTGACCCATGCCCTGCGCTATACCGCAGACTCGAAGCATCAGTCGGAGCTTGATGCAGATATCACCTTGTTTTTACTTCCTGATGCTGAAGACTCTGCTGCACTTGCCTCTTTTCTCGATATGCCTCTCTACGGCTTCTATCTGACCGGAAAAGAGGTACGCTATTTGCCGGAATACTATGCCTCTCTGTCTGAATCCTTCGCAGCAGGTACCCCTTACATCGGCGGACTGTCCTTTTCCTACAATCCAAAACGATTATTATACAATCGCACGACAGATACCGTTCTTCTAAGTAAGGATGGAACGTACCATTCACTTTCAGAGGATCATCTGTACTATGTTATTGGTACCGAAACCACATTTCATATGTTTGATTACTTATCCGAGCGTACGTTTCATCTGCTGAAAATTCAGCCAAAGGACATCAGCGGACAACAAATCATTGATTATTCCTCGCTTCTTTTACGCGGAGCATCCGGGACCTATACCTTTGCAGAACTCTATGGTAACTACTTATTATATTCTCCGGCAGGTAATCCGCTGCAAAATGCCGGCGAAATCTATCTTTGCAATTCGCTCAACACAATTGCACTGTTTTCCCAGCTCAACGGAGCAGGATATTTTCTGGTGGCATGTACTCTCCTCTTTCTTTCTCTTGCCGCCTTTGTACGTCCTTCTCTGGCACGCATCCGAATCTGGTTCCGCATTTTTTTGTTCCATCGGAAAAAGAAAGGCAAGTTCTCTCTACGCAACCGGATTTACGTCTCCCGTTCCTTCGGACGCCATGCCGCTTAAATCACGGGCAGGAATTATAAAGCAAAAGATTACGGTTTTTTTAAAAAAACTGTTGACAGTTCCTATTTCTTAGGTTATAATACATATTGCTTGATGAGAGCAATATATGCACGAGTGGCTCAGTGGTGGAGTATCGCCTTGCCAAGGCGAGGGTCGCGGGTTCGAATCCCGTCTCGTGCTTTAAAAAAAGAAAGGGCAGTATCGATGATACTGCCCTTTCTTTTTTCGGAGCACAGCCATGCTCCGAAGTTCGAATGGTCTACGTTTCACTTCGGTCCGTCCAGAACTGACATCCACCGGATGTCATGGACCGCTTCGCTCCGATCCGCCCAGAACCGAGGTCCACCGGACCTCGTGGGCCGTCTCGTTCTTTTCTCCAATCTATCCAGTAGTTCTTGCCACTTTCGTTTATTTCGGCTTTACCACTAAGGTATAACGATTTATTTTACCATCAAATATTCGAATTTTGGTAGGGGACATGATTACCCCATTATCTACCCATTCCATAGTGTATCCATCCAGTTCCGGCAAGACTACTCTTTCCCATATCGGCATTGCCATCATGTACTTCATGGTCGGATTTAAGAAGCCCATCTGTACATTTACATCGAGGATACACGGTGTATAAGCGACTCCTCTCCCATCTAACATCACGGTATATGCAGCATATAAATTCAGTTCAGCACCCTTCTCTACCCCCAGCTCAGCAAAGGTTTCACTGCTGACTGTGCTATAATATCTCCCGTATTCACTATACCAGCCGATGCACATTACAGAAACACCTTCTCCATAGCATGCCTCTGCACTTTCCATTACAGTTCCAGACTTTAACAGACTTTTTTCCGCCGCATTAAAATATTCACTAGCAACCTCCGACAGCATTGCGGTCTCTGTTGCCGTTCCCATATCCTCCATTGCATACTCGGACATTTTATTTAGGAATTCCATTGCATCTGCCGCTTCTATCTCACTCAAGTCCTTAACAATTAATGGTGCATAAAAGTGAATTGTTACCTCTGCTCCCGGCTTTGGTGTCGGTATCGGAGTCGCCGTTGGCTTTGGCGTTGCGGTTGGATCAGGTGCCTTTGTCGGCTCTGCTTCCTTCGTCGGCTCCGATGACGGTGTCGGCTCTGCTTCCTTTGTCGGCTCCGATGACGGTGTCGGCTCTGCTTCCTTCGTCGGCTCCGGTGTCTGTGTCGGCTCTGCTTCCTTCGTCGGCTCCGGCGTCTGTGTCGGCTCTGCTTCCTTTGTCGGCTCAGGTGTCTGTGTCGGCTCTGCTTCCTTCGTCGGCTCCGGTACTGCTGTAAGTTCTGTCTCTCCATCGTTTTTCAGTGATTCGGCAGGTCCGGGAGCTTCCGTAGGAGTTAATTCTTCTGAGAGAGACGGTGTCACTCCCGAATCAGCATTCACGTTGCCTGCTTTTCCGCATGCAACAATTCCGAATGCAAATAACATCATAATCCCTAGTAAAATCAATTTTCTTTTCATTCGTATCTCCTCCTTTTCTGGCTTTATTGTACCATATGGACTCCATACAGACAACTGTTTTTCCCTATCCTGCCCTCCAACACACTTTTAACACAATTGTCTGCTATGCTATAGTTACTTTGTGCCCACAGGCACTTATATCAGGAGGACACTATGAAAAAGAAACTTTTATCATTCTTATTACTCTCCATGCTGGCTTTTTGCTTTACAGCATGCAGTAAGGACAAGGCAAAAGAAGATACAGCCGACAGGGGCTCTGCTTCCGGTGAAGCAGGCAATACCGTTCCGGCTGACTTGTCTATTCCGGAGGAAGGTCTGCTCGACAGAGATTACGATAATCTCCTTTCCGGCAAGTACAACATTGAGATTGAAGTGGAAAACTTCGGCACGATTGCTCTGACACTGGATGCAGATATTGCTCCGGTTACCGTAACTAATTTTATCGATCTGATAAACGATGGCTTCTATAACGGTCTGACCTTCCACCGTATTATTAACGGCTTTATGATTCAGGGCGGCGACCCTGACGGAAACGGCACCGGAGGCTCCGGCAGAAATATTCAGGGCGAATTTGCAGCCAATGGCATCGAAAATAATTTAGCCCATACCCGCGGAGTCATCTCCATGGCGCGTGCTACTCCGAAGGATAGTGCAAGCTCGCAGTTTTTTATTATGCACGAGGATGCTCCGCACTTAGACGGCGGCTATGCTGCTTTCGGCGAGGTAACAAGCGGTATGGAGGTTGTAGATGCCATTTGTGAGACTACAAAGGTGGAAGACAATAATGGCACTGTATTAGCCGAAAATCAGCCGAAAATCAAAGAAATTCGTATTGTAGAGTAGTTGCGGTTACATTTTTATATTTCTATGAAACACTCAGGTCCCGACAGCCTTTTGCCTATCGGGACCTGATATTATATGCTTCTTCTTTTTTTCTTTCTCGTTCCCGTAACCAAATCATAGCTTTCCTCAATCATGCGCTTCACTTCCTGTTCCGGTATACTCCCGTCTAATATAAGGGTATTCCAGTGCTCCTTATTCTGATGATACCCCGGTTGAACAGCTGCATATGCGTTTCTCCAAAAGTCCCTCCACTCCGGGTCTACCTTTACATTCACACACATGTATCCGTTCCTCTCATAGGTCCATGCAAACGCCTTTTTATTTTTACGATACCGAAGCAATACCCAGTTTTCATCATGAAACGGTGCATTCGTATAAGTATCCGGCAATGTCAATCCATAAGCAATCACTTCGTCTCTTTTCGTCATACGCAACCCATGCTTTCCTTTCTGTGAAAATATTCAAACTGCTTCTTATCTTCTGAGAGAATGATTTTAAAAATCACCGGACACACTAAAGTAAAATACCCGGAAAGGTGGTGTAACCAATGTCAGAGGACAGCACACAAACTCACAGCGCACCTCAGAAGTTAAAGAGCGCACGGCAAAAGCAAAGAGATAATATTAACAGAACCGTGGAAATCTTTGAGGCTTCCACTCCCATGGAGGATGACTTTCCGGACATCGACTCCATGAATGTAAGTTCTGCTACGGAGCTTACCGGTATGATGTACCATCCGCCGATAAACACGGCAGAACTGGAATCCTATCACGACCTGTACGATATCGAATACGAACCCGCCGCCGCAAAAAGAAGTCCGCAGACGAAGGTAAAGTAAGTTCGTACAGTCCGTTATCGCAAGCTCCGTGCATTATAATCAGGAGGGGCCGCGCAAACCATGCGACAGCCCCTCTTGTAAGTATTTCACTATCATTCTATTATCTGTTCAGGATAAGCTTTGTTAACTCAACCGGCTCAACAATCTTGCCATCCTTGTAAACACGCATATTACCGGAAGCAATCTCATCGATTAAGATAACCTCATTATTATTGTAACCGAACTCGAACTTAATATCCCAGAGGTCAAGACCGATGGACTTTAAGTCCTCTGCAACAATCTTTGTAATCTTTAAGGTCTGTTCCTTCATGCTTGCAAACATATCCGGAGTCATAATACCGAGTGCAGCAAGTCCCTCACCGGTAACAAGCGGATCACCAAGTGCATCATTCTTGAACGTACACTCAACATAGCCGCCCTCCAAGACAGTGCCATCCTTAATGTACTCACCGTATCTGCGAATGAAACTGCCGGTAGCAACCAGACGACAGATAACTTCAAGACCATGACCGAATACAGTAGCAGGAAGTACTTCCATGGTAGCGTTTTCAACGTCAGCGCTTACATAATGAGTTTTGATGCCAGCCTTCTTTAACAGCTCGAAATAGTGAATAGAGGTCTGAAGATTTGCCTTACCGATACCCTCGATTGTCAGACCGACACTGTTTTCACCCGGATCAAATACGCCGTCCTTACCGGTACAATCGTCTTTGAACTTGAGCATTACATTGCCATTATCGAGACTAAATACATCCTTTGTCTTACCTTCATAAATCTTTTTCATTTTCATATCCTCCTGCGTAGAATAAAGGTTGATTCGAATAACAAAACTACTATATCACAATTTTTCCCCGTTGACAATTTATTTTTATAAAAAATTTATCAGACTTTTTCATAGACAACGTTATGCTTCTGTGTTAGAATACTAATCAGAAATAATATATGCAGATAGGAACAATGTACTATGAAAGACTTAAAAAAATATAAAGAATATCTGGGGACAAAAGAGCTTTATCTTAAAATGGCAAAGATTGCTATTCCGGTTTCTTTACAATCGCTGATTACTGTCGGAATCAATCTGATGGATACCGTTATGCTAAGCAGCATGGGTGACGACCAGCTCTCTGCCGCTGCTTTAGCAGGACAATTTATTAATTTGTTCATGATATGCTGTATGGGAATCGGCATGGGTGCCTCTGTCCTCACTTCGCGTTTCTGGGGTATGCAGGATAAATCTTCTCTAAAGAAAACGATTACCATTATGCTTCGCTTTGTTGTTATGTTTGCCGCTGTATTTACGCTTGTAACCATCTTTTGTCCTGATTGGATCATGCGTATCTACTCTAAAGAGACTGAGATTATCAAGCACGGAATCACTTACCTGAACTGGATAGTACCTACTTATATCTGTATGGGACTGTCGTTAACCTGTACCATCGTACTTCGTACGGTAGGTCAGGTACGAATTCCGCTCTACTGTTCCATCTCCGCGTTTTTTGTAAATGTCTTCTTTAACTGGGTGTTTATCTTCGGTAAATTAGGAGCTCCGCGCATGGAGATTGCCGGAGCCGCACTCGGAACCCTGATTGCCCGTATTTTCGAGCTCTGCTTCATTTGCGGCTATTTCTTTTTTATCGATAAGCGGATTCGCTACCGGTTACGGGATCTTACCATGCGATGCAGAGACTTACTGAAGGAGTACATACGAATCAGTATTCCGGTTCTTATCAGCGATGCTCTTCTTGCATTTGGCAACAATACCGTTGCAATGATTATGGGACGTATCGGTAAGACCTTTGTTGCTGCAAACTCTGTCACGATGGTTGTCCAGCAGTTAAGCTCTGTCCTGACCCAGGGTGTCTGCAATGCAAGCGGTATCATTACCGGACATACCATGGGAGAAGGAGACTACGAAAAAGCGCAGAAGCAGGGGTATGCCTTTCTGTTTATGGGCTTTATCATCGGCTGTTTTGCAGCGCTTTTGATTTTCCTTCTGCGTGACCCTATGATTAATTACTATAAAGTGTCCCCGGAAGCCAAACTGATTGCAAAAGACTTAATGAATGCAATTCTATTTATTAATATTTTCCAATCCATGAACTCCATCCTGACCAAAGGAGTTCTCCGTGCCGGTGGAGATACTGTCTTCCTGATGGCAGGCGATATCCTGTTTTTATGGGTTGCTTCCATCCCTCTTGGATATCTTGCAGGCCTCGTCTTCGGCTGGCCTTCCTTTTGGATTTATACCTGTCTCAAAATCGACCAGATTATCAAATGTGTCTGGTGCTTCTTCCGTCTCCGTAGCGGAAAATGGTTAAAGAAAATCAAGGGACAGGCGTAATCGCCTGCCCCTTTTGCTATATTAATTTACCTGATAGCTTGAAAATGAAGCCTCTGTCGGAGTAACACGGAAATCAATAGCAAACCTCAAAGTCAATGCGAGTCTGTAAATATTTATCCGGTCTCCGGTTGTATAGCTAAGGCTACCGTCTGTATTCACTATACTTCCATAAGTTCTCACCGCATCATAAGGAGCATTCTTGGTAAGCCTGATGGTTCTCTGATACAAATGTACTTTCCCGTCTGTATAGTGCCATACGATACATTCTATGTCGGCCCGTGCGAGCCATTCGTCATTATAATAGTAGTCAAATCCATCCGAATACAGATAGGCTGTATATGACGAATCTGCGGTAAGCAACTGTGCATTTTCACTTGTAACCGAGTCACGGGACATCGAAGCGGTTAATTCCGCAAGCTCCTCCTCCGTCAACTCTCTCACCGTCATAGTTCCGGAATGTACCACTTTCAGCTCATCTTCCTCTGCATGAGCCACCGCACAATTTGCAAAAGCAACAGCCGCCATTACAAGCACGGCTAACGCCATTTTAAGCTTTTTCATAAGCCTTCTCCTTTCCTGTTCGTATCCTTTAGTTATCATCCGTAATTGTATTAATCTTCATTCCTGTTTCCCGGATTACCGCTCCTCCGATACCGACAGTATTCTGCTGCTCCATTTGCACGACACGAGGAACCTCCCAGGCCAGCGGTATTGTCGCAATCATAAAGAGAATACAGATGCAGACCGCAATCATCCGAACCGAAAAACGGGTCTTTTCATAGTTCATAATATTCTTTATGCGGCCCTTAATCTCTCCGTTTCTGTAACCGATTGCAGCCCCCTGCACCTTCCCCGCCTGAAAGGATACTTCAACTAACGCCATTGCATATTCCGCGCGGAAAGCAGCCCCCTGCCTTTTCAGTACAGTCTCATCACAGGCTTCTTCCATGTCATTAATAAACAGCCGGTATGCATACCATAGCAACGGCTGGAACCAAAAAAACCCAAGAAAGCCTACCGCGAGATATTTCACCCATATATCTTTTCGTGCGATATGAACCCTTTCGTGCAGGATTACCGGCTCATAATATACTTTGCTTAAGGATGTCGGCAGAAAAATCTTTGGAAAAAGTACTCCAAGAGAAAACGGTGACTGAATCCTCTCCGCAAGATATATATTCTCCTTCAGACGTATACTGCCTACCAGACATCTCATAAATCGAAAATAGGAATACAGCATTCCAAACACTACTGCTATTGTACCGCAAATCCAACACCATTTCAGTATCTGCGTTATCGTCTCACCGAGTACTATCTGCGGCTCCTTATGTATATGGACAACAACCTGATGAATTTTCACCGGCCCAAACAACATCCACAGATTATACAATATATTCATCGGTAACGTACACCAAAGAAAGTAAGAAAAAACTCTCGGAACCTTCTTTCTCAATAACATGCGAAGCGGTAACAGGCATAAAACAATTACGCCCAGCTCAAGTCCGCAGCTGAATATCCATAAAAAAATATTATTCGACATTGAAGCACCTCTTCAGTATTTTGTTGCATCTTGTCACTTCATCCCTCGTTACTTCTCTGTCAGATTCTCATCTGCTATTTTCACGTGAATCCCCTTGCCGGGTACTCCCAGTTTAACATAAGCCACTCTATGCGTCAATCATCCATAGCATAGTTTATCATCTATAGCGAATCATTGTCGATAAATCAGAACGTTGTAACAAACCTCTCCAAATGAAAAAAGCTGCCATATTTACATCCATACTCGTAAACATGGCAGCTTCCGGCAATTCATTACTTTCTCGAAGACTCAATAATAGAAATCAGCTCTTTTCTGTCCTTTTCAGACAGGCTGCGATGCTTTGTAAAAGCTGCTACAAACATCGGAAGAGAACCGTCAAACTTATCGTCGATTAATTCTGCACCGACCTTTGCCTTGTACTCCTCTTCGCTCATTACCGAAGTCACAATACTGTTCACATTCTGAAACAGACCATGTTCACATAATCTACGGAGCATTGTATAAGTAGTGGACTTCTTCCAGCCAAATTCTTCCGCACATAATTTAACAACCGCACCGGAACCGATTCCTTCTCTGTCCCAAAGCAATTTAGCCATTTTCATCTCCATTTCACCAATTCCAAAACGCTGCATAATATCCTCCTTTTCTATACCTTCATAAGTACATTTTAAACTTATCACAGTTCACACATTTCGTCAATCCTCTATTAAATAATTATGACAAAAAGAGACAAAACTCATAATTCGTTTCCGGACCATTGCAAAAAACTGTCCGTAATTAATGGTGGAACAAACGTATACCGGTAAAGCACATTACCATCCCGTGCTTGTCCGCTGCTTCAATCACGAGGTCATCTCTAACGGAGCCACCCGGTTCCGCAATGTATTTAACACCGCTGCGGAATGCACGCTCAATATTATCGGAGAACGGGAAAAACGCATCGGAACCAAGAGCCACATCCGTCAGAGTATCCAACCATGCACGCTTTTCTTCTCTCGTAAACACCTCCGGCTTCGTTTTAAAGATTCTCTCCCACTCGCCATCAGCAAGTACATCCATATAATCCTCGCCAATGTAAAGGTCAATTGCATTATCACGATCTGCTCTTCCGATTTTGTCAAGGAACGGAAGATTTAATACCTTCGGGTTCTGACGAAGATACCAGTTATCAGCCTTCGTGCCCGCAAGTCTGGTACAATGGATTCTGGACTGCTGTCCGGCACCGATGCCGATTGCCTGGCCTCCCTTTACATAGCACACAGAGTTAGACTGCGTATACTTTAAGGTAATCAGAGAAATAATAAGGTCAATTCGTGCCGATTCCGGTAACTCTTTATTTGCGGTTACAAAATTGGAAAGAAGCTCATCATCTACCTTCAATTCATTTCTGCCCTGTTCAAATGTGATTCCGTATACTTCTTTATGCTCAATCGGAGCCGGAACATAGGACGGATCAATCTGAATTACATTATAGCCGCCTTTTTTCTTCTCCTTCAGAATCGCAAGGGCTTCCGGTGTATATCCCGGTGCAATCACACCGTCGGAGACCTCACGCTTAATAATGCGCGCCGTACATTCATCACACACATCGGAAAGGGAAATGAAATCACCGAAAGAAGACATACGGTCTGCTCCTCTTGCTCTCGCATAGGCACTCGCCAGCGGCGTAAGCTCCCCCATATCGTCCACCCAGTAAATCTTTCTTTCAACCTCAGTAAGCGGAAGACCCACTGCAGCTCCGGCCGGAGATACATGCTTAAAGGAGGTAGCTGCCGGAAGTCCGGTCGCTTTCTTCAGCTCGTTAACCAGCTGCCAGCCGTTGAATGCATCAAGGAAATTAATATAGCCCGGTCTGCCGTTTAATACGGTAATCGGAAGTTCCCCGTTTTCCATGTAAATTCTGGACGGTTTCTGATTCGGATTACATCCGTACTTTAATTCAAATTCTTTCATCTCGTTCCTCCTGTCGCTTAATATATCTTTTTTAACAGTTCCGTCTATGCAGTTATATTTTACTTGTTTTTATTAACAATTCTGGTCTCATAGGTACCGGTTACCACATCAATGTAGCGCACAAAAAGAGAAACCTTATTCTCTTCGTTTAAGCTCTCCCATAAAAGCTTCGTATATGCATCAATATCATCTGCAGTGTTCACAAGCTTCGGCTCACCCTCAAAGCTGGGAAGCGGATTACCGTCTCCCATATAAGTATGAATAAAATGACCCTCTCCGGCCTTCGGATCGGTATAGGCAAAGGTGTAGCGATTGCAACCGCTCGGATCACCGTTATTGCTCTTTAAAATAGACATTGCATAATTAAATACGCCTGCTCCTGTATGTAAAATACCGGAAATACGAGGAGTGTAATTCGGAGCATCCGGCTCGAACTCTCTGGTACGTAGTGACTGTTCAAAGGTTTGCTGCTTATCCATAAGCTCATAGATAGTATCCGTCTGGTCTCCGTTGGTAACAATCGTCTTATTGCCGAGCACACGTACCGGTGCATAAATAATCAAGCTCGGATCACTTAATTTACTCGGGTCAAATGCTTCCGTACGGATTCCTTCTCCCTCGGTAACAAATACACGGTTTCTGCTGTTCTCACTTCTTCCCATAATGAAATAAGCGGTCACCGCAAATCTTCCGTTCGGCGATTTACCGATAATGATGCCTCTGCCCGGATATGAATTGCTGCTCAGTTCCTTTTGAATCGATTTCATTTCCATAACTGCTACCTCTTTCTTCGCCGTCTCGGCGTTTTGTTTTCAAAACTACTTTCATCATACCATTTCTTTTTCATTTCGGCAATGTCCCATTTTAAGTTTCTTGCATGAAAAAAACTTGTATGGCTTATTAGTATTACTAATAAATCACACAAGTTTTTTATGAATCCGGCTCTAAAGCTCATCCTCGCGAGCGTCCGCACGATTTCTAAAGTTTCTTATTCCCTGTAGAATTATCTGACGCTTTTTCTTTGCTGTCTCCACATCCATCTCAGGCACTCCGTCTAGTCTGTACTTTAGTCCAAGCTCCCGGTATTTCGATACTCCCATCGTATGATAAGGAAGTACCTCTACTGCCTGTAGATTTGAAAATCGGCCAAGATACTCTCCAAAACGGAACAGCTCCTCCTCATCATCCGTATAGCCCGGTACAGCCACACGTCTGATCCATACCGGTACATGTTTCTCCTCTAACAGATCCAGAAAAGCAAACACCGCACTGTTGGAATGTCCGGTCAGCCTCCTGTGTTCTTCTGCCTCCGTATGCTTGATATCAAGCAGCACCAAGTCTGTAACAGAAAGAAGCTCTTCATACTCCTGTAGTAAGATACCTGTTCCACAACTTCTGATTTCCTCGCGGATTCCATTCTGCGCCCGCTCCCAGCCGTTCTCTGTCTTCCTGTACGGAAACATCACACCGGAGGTATCCAGACAGGTTGATATCCCCGCTGTTTTTGCCTTTCGGAATAAATCCGTCACAAAATCCAACTGAAAAAGAGGCTCACCACCGGAAACCGTAATACCACCGCTCCTGTAATATGTCCGATTCCTAAGGAACCTTTCGATTAACTCTTCTGATGAAAGTAACATCCCTCTTTTTTCTTCCCAGGTATCCGGGTTGTGACAATACGCGCACCGCATCGGACAACCCTGGAGAAATATCACCATCCGGAGTCCGGGACCGTCTACCGTCCCAAAGCTTTCCACAGAATGAACCCAACCCTGCATTAAATCACCTCATGAAACGTACGGGAAATCACTTCGTCCTGCTGCTCCTTTGTCAGCTTGTTAAAATTAACCGCATAACCGGACACTCTGACGGTAAGCTGCGGATACTTTTCCGGATGCTCCTGCGCATCCAAAAGAGTCTCACGATTTAAAACATTTACATTTAAGTGATGTCCGCCCTGCTCAACATAACCGTCTAATAAAGCTACTAAATTATCAATCTGATTTGCATCTGCTGCCATAATCGTTCCCCTTTCTATTCTGCCGTGCCGTATTCAGGCTCTGCATTCTGCGTTGCCGGACTACAGCATCCTTCGCCAAGCTCCAGTGCCAAATCACCGGAAAGCACCACACTTTCTTTTCCGAGGGCTCCCGGGATTACGGTAAAGGTATTTGAGATACCGTCCTGTGCATCACGGAACGGAAGCTTTGATACCGATGCCAGAGAAGCAACCGCACCATGCTTATCCCTTCCGTGCATCGGATTCGCACCCGGTGCAAACGGCTGTCCTGCTTTTCTTCCATCCGGTGTGGAACCGGTATTCTTACCATACACCACATTCGAAGTAATTGTAAGGATCGAGGTGGTCGGAATACCGCCGCGGTACGTATGATTTCCTTTCACATACTGCATAAAGGTATGCACTACATCTCTTGCAATCTCATCCACACGGTCATCATCATTCCCATACTTCGGGAAATCCCCTTCCACTTCATAATCAACTGCAATACCGTCCGCATCACGGATTACCTTTACCTTTGCATATTTAATTGCAGAAAGAGAATCTGCCACAACAGAAAGTCCCGCTATACCGGTAGCAAACCAGCGCGTTACCTTCTTATCGTGTAACGCCATCTGCAGCTTCTCATAGCAATACTTATCATGCATATAATGGATAATATTTAACGTATTGACATAAACACGCGCAAGCCATTTCATCATCTCATTGTACTTGTGCATTACTTCATCATAGTCCAGATACTCGGAAGTAATCGGGCGAAACTCCGGTGCCACCTGCTTTTTGGTAATTTCATCCACACCGCCGTTAATCGCATAGAGCAGACACTTTGCCAGATTTGCTCTTGCCCCGAAGAACTGCATTTCCTTACCGATTCTCATGGAAGATACACAACATGCAATTGCATAATCATCACCATGGGTTACACGCATCAAATCATCATTCTCATACTGCACCGAGGAGGACTCGATGGAAACCGCCGCACAATACCGCTTAAATGCCTGCGGAAGTCTCGTCGACCAAAGTACCGTCATATTCGGCTCCGGTGCAGGACCGAGATTCTTCAATGTGTGCAGATACCGGAAGGACATCTTTGTGACAAGCGGTCTTCCGTCAATACCGATACCGCCGATAGACTCCGTCACCCAGGTCGGGTCACCGGAAAAGAGTGCATTATACTCCGGAGTTCTTGCAAACTTCACCAAACGAAGCTTCATAATAAAATGGTCTACAAACTCCTGTATTTCCTCTTCCGTAAACCGTCCTTCGGCAAGGTCTCGCTGTGCATAAATATCAAGGAAGGTAGAGGTTCTGCCGAGAGACATTGCCGCACCGTTCTGCTCCTTTACTGCCGCAAGATAGCCGAAATACAACCACTGAATCGCTTCCTGTACATTTCCCGCCGGTCTGCCGATATCAAAGCCATAAATCTCACCGAGCTTTTTTAAATCCTTCAGTGCGCGAATCTGCTCCGAAAGCTCCTCGCGGTCACGAATTACGTCGGAATACATAATTGTACGGGTGGAATTCTTCTGATCTTCCTTATCTTCAATCAGGCGGTCAACCCCATACAATGCAACACGTCTGTAGTCACCGATAATACGACCTCTTCCGTAGGCATCCGGAAGTCCGGTAATAATATGACTGGAACGACATGCACGCATCTCCGGTGTATACGCGTCAAACACACCTGCATTATGGGTTTTACGGTGTATCGTAAAGAACTCTTCCACCTGCGGATCTATCTCATATCCGTTATCACTGCATGCCTTTGCCGCCATACGGATACCGCCGTACGGCTGAAGGGAACGCTTAAACGGCTTGTCCGTCTGAAATCCCACAATTTTTTCTTTCTCTTTATCTAAATAGCCCGGACCATGAGAGGTGATTGTTGAAATCACACTGGTATCCATATCCAGTACACCACCTGCCTCAAGCTCCTTCTTTGATAAATCCATTACCTGCTCCCACAGTGCCTTTGTTGCCTCTGTAGGTCCTGCCAGAAAGGACTCATCGCCCTCATAGGAAAAATAATTCTTCTGAATGAAGTCTCTCGTGTTAATCTCTCTCTCCCAGACACCTGGCTGAAAGCCTCTCCATTCTTCCCGCATCATTTCATTCTCCTTCCATGTAGTTCAACTGTTTTTGCAGTCATTATCTTTAATGCGACTATATACTATACACTATTTCCACTTAAAATGCAATCATTCAATTTTAAATAATTTGTAACCAATCTGTTACCCCGCAAATATCCGGAATACTCATGCTTTCTTTCCAAGGAGCTCCGTACGGATATACGAAAAGGTCTTTTCTTCCCCTTCCTCTGCCAGCATTACAAGAAGCTTTTCCAGTAGTTCCACTGTTTCCGGATGCATTAAATATCTTCCTTCGCCGCGTTTATAATATGCAAGAGGATCTTTTTGTGTATATTTCTCCTTGTTATATACCTTGCTGGCCGCCACACGGTCACAAAACATCTCAAGTAAATACTCCAACGGCATTTTCATTCCTGCAAGTTCGCATTCTGCATCCTTTTTATAGTCAATCCAATACTCATAGTGATGCTTATTGCGACCCTTGTGGTGCAGCCAGGCCGTCGCCACACCTTCGACCTGACGTTGGATATTATTCGGACTCACATCACCTCTGAAATACTTTACTCCTACAAAAAACTCAGCCGGAGAATATTTCGACAAATCATGCAGCAGCCCCCTCTTATACAGACCCAGTCTAAAACAATGCTTCATTACCATACGCTTATGCTTATTGATTGTATGAAGATGTCCGAAAAAGCCTTTCATTACACTTGCCATTATAGTTTCCTCTCATTTGCAAAAAAATTCTCATTTCATAATAACACTAAATCAAAAAAATTGTTATATCAAATTAAAAAAATATTATGTCAAATCAAAGAAAATATGATATACTGAAACAGCACTCATAAAACAGCATGGAGTGTTACGTTTCATGTAAAGAAAATCAAAAAAGTTCGATGACTGCATCCGTATATTCAGGAGAGCCGGTCACTCAGGGAGGATTTATGAGCATTCAATATAGTTGCGATACCTGCAGTAACTTTCGTTATGACGACGATTACGAAGAATACGTCTGCATGGCAGGCGGCATGGACGAGGACGATTACTCCCGCCTCGCACAGGGCACGGTAAAAGCCTGTCCGTATTATCGCTTCGATAATGAATACGATATCGTAAAAAAGCAGATGTAAGGCTGCGCGCATATCATAGCATTCGTCTGCTCTATTTATATTCTCTTGCCAGCAGTGCGTTACATATCTCTGTTTGTATAACAGGCTGCGACAGACCTCTTACTATTTTGCATATCATTTTGTCCTTCCGCTGCAGGTTTCCTTTTGCCAGACGGTAGTCTCTTACAATCCGCATCAGCTCGTTTCGCCAAAGCAGATAAAGCTTTTCTTCCGTGTTATCCTTTAATGTCATCGAAGAGCCGCGGACACATTCCATCACATAAATTCCGTCCCCATTTTCATATACTTCGTAGATTCCCCAGTGTGCCGGAACCGTCCGAAGTGCTTCTTCTACATGATAGGTTCCCACCACAAGGTAGTTGGTATCAAAGAACCTCTCGTAATCCTGTATCTGTCTTGCAAGTCGCTCAAAGGAGTCTCTGTCGCTTTTGATTTCCAACCCGATAAGCTTTGTTTTCGTCACCAGAAGCATATCGGCACGGCTGTCTCCCATCGAGAATTCTTCCAGTATCCGCGTTTCCTCCCTGCTACCGGAAAAGCTGTTATAGATAACTTTACGGATATCCTTGTCATTCAATTTATATTCTTCCATCCGTTATCCGTCACCGCCTTCCGGTACTCCGCGAGCAGCAAATCTACCATTCTTCCGTAGCTTTTTACACCATCCTCCTGCTCGTTTGCTTTCAGATACACATCATTGACCTTGTCCGCCGTTTCACTGATTACCGTGTTCTCATACTGCTTCCAGTACGCTGACTTGTCCATAAAGTCACGTACCATTCCCGGATGATACATTGTCCATAATTCTCCGTACAGCTCCATATCCTGCGATGCAAGAGCATTCCCCGCATAAATAAGCGCAAGCATTGTGCCGCTATACTTCACCAGCGGGGAATCGGATGCCTGACAGGCAAGATAAGCGAGATAATTCGCCTCATCCTCCCGCATAAAGCCATGCAAATGGCCAAGCTCATGAGCCATTGTAACCGCTCTGGACATGTCCGGAATATCTACATTTACATTCGCCTCCATCGTCCAACAGGTAAAAACACCGGTAATCTCCATCGCGGAATAAAACTTTGAGATTCCGATTCCCTTCGGTGCAGGGTAAACTCCCCGCAGCACCGGGAGCTCTTCATACAGATTCTTATAAGCGTCTCTTGTCATTTTCCCAAGCTTTCTGTTTGAAACCGGCAACCTGACTACACCTTCCTCATCCTCGTAGCAGACAAGCTCCTCCCGGAGCGCGGACGCCTCCTTCGCCAGAGAGGTACAAAGTCCATACAGTTCTTCCTTGGAGGACTCCCGTACCGTAATTCCGCGATACTCCGCAATCGAAACACGGTGATAATTTACACCGCATCCAATCACATACAGAAACAAAACCACCGCCGCCACACACGCCACATTAATCACCGCAAGCAGACACCGCTCAAAACGCCGCTCCTTCTTCCTTACCAGACGTACAATGAAAACTACTAACAGTATCGGGATTACGACAAAACTACCCAACACAATATATTCTGCAAAAGAAAAAGGAAACACACCCGTAAATACGGAAATCCCGATAGAAATGACCTTATAAATGCGTTTTGCAAATACCTCCTCGGCGAAAAACACACTCCGCTTTGCAAGTGCCATAATCAAAAAGGAAAGCGGAAATAAAAGTAACAGCCAGATTCTTTTTTTCTTTAAAACATTCAACGTCTCTTCCTCCTCTGTATGCTATCAAAACAATTATACCATATTGCTGTGTCTATTTGGTGTCAGAAAACCAATTCCTGCTCTTTATTTTTTTCTCCCTTTGTGCTAAGATTGTTGTATAAACCGAAAGGAGATTTTTATGAATCTATATGCCAAACGCATCGAAGCACTGCGTGACTTTATGCGTCAGAACAAGCTTGATGTTTATTATGTACCTACCGCCGATTTCCATGGTTCCGAATACATTGACGAGTATTTTAAGGTACGGACCTTCTTATCCGGCTTTACCGGTTCCGCCGGTACCCTGTACGTTACCCTTACCGAGGCAGGCCTGTTTACGGACGGACGCTATTTCATTCAGGCGGAGCAAGAGCTTGCAGGAAGCGGCATTACCCTGTACCGTAGTGGTATGGAGAACGTACCGACACCGGAGGAGCGATTGAAGGAATTACTGGCAACCGGCGGCACGTTAGGGTTTGACGGCCGTCTCCTTTCCTATACATTCTTAACGCAGTTAAGAGATTCACTTCCGGATACAGTCACCCTCCGGTTCGATGTGCCGTTCCCGGACGAGCTTTGGCCGGACCGTCCGGCTCTTTCCGCAACCCCCGCATTCCGTCTTAATGAGTGCTACGCGGGAAAAAGTACAACGGACAAACTTGCTGAGGTCCGTGAAGCCATGAAGAAGGTACATCCGGATACTCTATATAGAAATGGTAATTCCGAACAATTTCAGAGGAAAACCGATTACAAAGCAGAGGTCTTCCTCCTTACTTCCTTGGATGAAATTGCCTGGTTGTTCAATCTGCGCGGAAACGACGTTGTACACAATCCGGTTGTACTTTCTTATGCAATGGTTACCGATACCAAAGCCTTTTTATATCTGAATCCGTCTGCATTAGACGCTGCTACCGAAAAACAGCTGGAGACAGAAGGGATTTTGATTCGTCCGTACGATTCCATCTACGAGGATGTTAAAAAGCTCCGTGCCTGTCCGGTACTTCTTGATGCAAAGCGCGTCAACTGTGCATTAGTACAGGCTCTCCCGAAAGAATGCACGATTCTTGATGCTACAGGTCCGATTCTTCTTGCAAAGGCTATCAAAAATGCGACCGAACAGAGCAATCTTGCAAAAGCTCATGTAAAAGACGGCGTGGCAGTTACCAGATTCATGTACTGGTTAAAGAAAAACGTCGGCAAGCTGCCTATGACCGAAGCATCTGTCGCAGACTATCTCCTCTCCCTCCGCAAGGAGCAGGAGGGCTTCCTTGAGCCGAGCTTTGAAACTATTTCCGCATACAACGCAAATGCGGCAATGATGCACTATTCCGCAGACGCAGAAACAGCTGCCGTCTTACATCCGCAGGGCTTCCTCCTGGTAGACTCCGGCGGACAGTACTATGAGGGTACCACGGATATTACCAGAACCTATGTCCTCGGCGACATTCCTTACGAATGGAAGCAACATTACACGGCAGTACTTCGTGGCATGCTCGCACTCTCCGACGCAAAGTTTTTATACGGCTGCCGCGGAATCAATCTCGATATCCTTGCCCGTGGTCCTCTCTGGCAGATGGGATTGGATTACCGGTGTGGAACCGGACATGGTGTCGGCTACCTTTTAAATGTCCACGAGGCTCCGAACGGCTTTCGCTGGCGTATCGTACCTGAAAGAAACGACAGCTGCATTTTGGAAGAGGGCATGGTTACCACCAACGAGCCGGGCGTTTATGTAGAAGGCAGCCACGGCATCCGTATCGAAAACGAGCTTCTCTGTAAGAAGGGGGAGAAAAACGAATACGGTCAGTACATGTACTTCGAAACCCTGACCATGGCTCCGATTGACTTAGACGCGGTGCTTCCGGAGGAAATGACGGCAAAAGAAAGAGAAATTCTTAATAACTATCATCGAAGAGTCTACGAGACACTGCGTCCATATATGAATGAGGACGAGACAGAATGGCTGAAGGCTGTGACAAGAGAAATCTAGGGAAACGCTGATTAAATCAGCATTTCCCCTGAAACACTGATTTATTGATTTTCCGTTACTATATTAGTTTTCACTGATTTCCGGCTAACAAATGTTTCGGGTGTTAATCGTATCCCACGGGGTACTTTAACACCCTTTTTATATCGGCAGATTAATGCTTCCTTAAATACAAAACGCAGCATACAGCGGTACACTTCTCACATGATTCTCTCCCATGCCGAAATTCTTTTCCGAAAGACGGATGGAATAAGCCGGATTATATTTTTTTATAAACTCAAACAAACTTTTTGACTTCACATGCTGCGCTTTTTTTACTTGGATTCCGATAAGCTCATTTCCTTTTTGGATTACAAAATCAAGCTCCGCGATATACTCGCTGGTCCAATAGTGAAGCTGATATCCATTCGCATATAATGCCTGTGCAACATAATTCTCACAAACAGCACCCATAAACAGGTTCACTTCTCCCGAAAGGACTGTCTGCTGTGACATGCCGGACTTCATGACAAGAAGACCTGTATCACCCATGTACAGCTTAAACGAGGACAAATCCGCATATACCGAAACCGGTTCAAATGCCTGCTCAATACGCTGACATCTAAGCACCACTCCTGCAAAATTCAGCCAGTCAATCGATGCTCCGAAGGTTGTAGAGGAACCACCCTTTTGTACTACCTTGTACTGAAACTTCTTATTATCCTTAGCAAGCTGTGCCGGAATAGAATTATAACAGGCACGTATCTTTACACTATCGCTGTTGCTTGCATATTTCGCCATCTCCGCCAAATAATCACTTAAGATCTTATTCTGAATATCAGCTACCCCGATTAGCTTTCCGCTTTGCACAAACTCACTTACAACAGCAGGCATTCCGCCGGTAATCAGATAACAGCGATACAAATCGATTGCCTTATTATGCAATGCTTCCGGCATTGGCTCAAGTACGGCATAATGCCGTCTTATTTCCTCACATAATAAATCTTCCCCGCATGCCCGGAGAAATTCATCAAAAGTAAGCGGGTACAGTGTAATTGTGTCTACTTTACCTACCGGAAAAGAATACCGCTCTCTGTGAATAGCAACCCCCAGCAAACTTCCTGCCGCCACAATATGATACTCCGGTGTCTCCTCGCAAAAATACTTCAACGCCGTCAACGCTCTCTCGCAGGATTGTATCTCATCAAAAATAATCAGAGTACTTTCGGGAATAATTGCCTCACCGGCATAAGCCTCTAAAAACCGTATCAGTCTCTCCGGAGAAATATCACCATTAAAATAGGATGCCACAGAAACATTTGTCTCCAGATTTACATAGACAACATTTTTATAATACAAGCTCCCGAACTCACGAAGGAGATATGTTTTGCCCACCTGCCTGGCGCCGTTAAGAATCAGTGGCTTTCTATCCCTCTTATTTTTCCACTCCAGCAGCTTCTCTTCTATACTACGTTTCATACCACCATCTCCAGACATAATCGCTCAAACTGTTCCATTCCTATCCTTTAATATATACCGTTATAGAACAATACGTCAAGAAAAATACGATAGTTTCATATTTTTCTTGACGTAACGTTCTGAACTATGCTTATTGACGCCAGACGGCACCGGGTCATACCTACACTGGCTCTGAGCGAAATCAGTCGCTCCGCCGCCAAATCCACAGGTTTTACTTCCTTCTAACACCAATTGCCGGATTCTTTCGAGACCCGGCAGTTACTTTTTCAGTAAAAACGGCTGCACTCATATATCCAAGCGAATGACCATGTGTAAGCGCAGCTATCTCTGCACCTTCCATATCAAGAGCTTTTCGTTCAAGATTACGATAGTGAAGTGTCAATGGTGCCACACGCATGATTCCACTGCAACCCTTACTATCATTAACAGGGTTACCCACCGTTCCAAGTTCTTCGTATTTGATTGCTGAAATACAAGTATTACCCGGTGCTCTTCTACTATAAAGTTCTGGCACATCGCAAATCCATGATGTACAGAAATAACCGTTGCTTCGTTTATTCTCAAGCTTTGTTATCCGTTATGAACTTCGAAGACTGGACTACTTTTGTTCTTTGTTTTAAAACTTCCCATCAGAACTTTTGAATTCAAAATTTCCTTTAAATATTTCGTAATCTGTTAACTTGTCATATAATTCAAAAATTATTGAATCGTCAAATCCTAGAAAGGATAAAATTTCAATAGCAACATCCGAATTAATATAAAAAAAAGCATCTTTCATTATTAAGCATGTTACGTATACTTTCTATCTTACGTTTAACCATAGGATCAGAACATCCTTTGCATTGTTCTTCTTTAATACTGAGTTTTTGTTTAACTATTTCTATAGGCTGAAATCTTTCCATAAAAGCTCCTTATCCTCTGCACTATACTGGAAATGGCAGTCATTGATAATAATGAATATTCTGGCTCACTTTGAGCCATCTGTCCGGAGTTTGAGAGCCACTATTCCGGAGGCACAGAGCCACCGGAATTGCCATCAGAAACATTATTCCTCGGTGCTCTTGACATGAGCCTCCACGGCATATGTTTTTACGGCAAAGCGGCAATCCTGTCCCAGTGGGCATGTTTGCCTAGGCATAGAAGCCTATCATATGCCTACTCATGTAAAGAGCCTTTCGCGGCATAATATTTCTGATGGCTCCCTATGACCGGAACTGTGGCTCTAATAAAACCGGACAAGCGGCTCTGCCGCACAAGAATATTCATCCTCTGTGTTTTCCTCGCCACATCCTGCACTATCCACTGAGATTACCGGAAGCATTTTTCCGAACTTGTTACAAAAATTGGCCTTTGAATCTCTATCCGCACTATAATCCGGGCATTTCAAACTCCCATGGCAAATCCACATGCTCCACAGTAGGCTCTGCCCATTCGTAACTATTTACAAATCTTATATCAGTTTTTGACGTTTACACAAAACTTGAAACGGTCTCGGATAATTCTATTTTCTTCTTTGAAATCCAATATTTATACGAAATCATTTTAAAGAAAGTAGCTACCGTTTTTGTTAGTATTTGTCCCTATACTCTGTTCCCTCTATGCCATTACTATTAAGATTAGCTACCCATGCATCTAAAATATGCTTCCAGAATGATCTGAACCATGTCATTTTTCCAAACACCTTTACTACACTTGGGCTAATGGCATAATAGCACTTAATGAAGGCCCGTCCATACCAAGTTGAATCTAAAATATAATCTCTAAAGCGTCTTAATGTCCATACCTCCGAACAATCATATGACCCATATACACAAGTAGCTATATAGCAGCCATTTCGAGGTTCTATTTTACAAGCCTCAAGCAAAATGCTTTCAACATTTTTTTGAATTAGGATATTTGTTGAATATACTTCTCGTTTATTATCATATGCATCAGAACAGTATTTTTTTATTATTAATGTATACCCGTTAAATCCAACTACCTTCCACGAACCAGACTTGGATAATGATTCTGCAAGATGTTCTCCACACAGATAGTAAACCAACTTATAATCAGTTAATCTACGATTTGATTTTATTGCATTATCATATATATCCATATTTTTTTTACAGTCATTAATGAAATCCTGAATAACACCTATAGTACTACTTTTCACAATGAAATTATTGCCTTTTGCATCGGTCCATGTAAAAATTGGAAAACATCCATCGCCACAAAAAAAATCAAAACAAAAACATTTAGGAGTACGGTATAAATACTCTACAATCTCTTTATCGGACTTCTCTTTTATTTTTTTTACTTTTTCAAGAAGGTCATCAATTTCCGAACTTGATTTTTGTCCACAATTCTTTTTGTACTCTTTGAGTTTATCAAGACAGGTTTGACAACGTGCATTAAAGTCAAGAGGAGGAGTGAGGAATTTTAAACATTTGCACTCTTCTCTATAATTTTCATAATTTTCCTCTTCAATGTATTTTTTATAAGAAAGCATTGCATATGTGTTCCACACCTGTATATTACCTGAATATCTTATAGAAAGATTCTTTAATATTTTTTCGGCATCATATAATTTGCCAATATTAATTAAATTCTGTATGTTTTGTATTTCTGCATTAACATCTTCGTTTACAATATTAATGTTGGCTCCAGAAAAATTATTGTTATTAGTTATATATGTATTATATCTATTTATTACTTTCTCGGTAACAAATGCAGTTCCACAACAATTACAAATTCCAGCATCATGGGTGTTGTCAACTTCAATGTGAGCTCCACATTGTGTACAAATCGCAGGTACTAAAGCCATATTTTTCTCCTCTTCATGCTTTCAATAATCATCTTTCACACGCTGGTCAAATATTAATACTTATCAATATATTTTGTATCAGAAAAATCAAGCAAGTTCAACTTACATATCATTATATCTAGGGAAACGCTGATTAATTAACCTTATTCCTAGCATTATCCCTGCTTGTCGTGTTTTTATAAAAAACAAGAGGATTTTAACCTCGTATACTTGTTATTTTCTCTTGTTATTTATCCTTTATTGAGGCTATTTCCTCAAAATGGGCGCAATTATACTGTGCACCCAACAAAGTCTTTTGTTCTGCCAGCCCTGCTACACATTAACAGATTGGCACTGGCAAACAACCTATGGAATCGATGCATGTTTTTTGCGATTCCACGATATACAACTTTTGAGTATCCCATCTGCTTCTTTACAATGAGAAATGGGTGCTCAACCTTACAACGAACTGCGGACTTTTCATGTTCAATTTTTTTGCCCCAGTTAAGTCCTTTAAAATCATCAGCCATTTTGAGACCGGAAGGAAGTTTATTTACTCGGAACTCAATCTTGGATTTCTTCTCATCATCCTTAATTGCGGGTTGGTTGACAGCTCCAAGATATCCTGAGTCTCCATATACCACCTCATCATCTTCTCTGATGAGATTTGCAGTTTCAGAAACATCATGCATATTTGCGGATGTACCAGTTATTGTGTGAACATATCCACTGCCTGCATCAACACCGGCATGTACCTTCATCCCGAAGTACCATTCATTGCCTTTCTTTGTCTGATGCATTTCAGGATCACGTCTGCTATCCTGATTTTTAGTGTATTTTGGTGCTGCTATAAGGCTGGCGTCAACAATAGTACCACCATGCATCATAAGGCCTGCTTTGTCGAGAAGATTGTTGACATCAGCAAATATCTTCTCGACAAGTTTGTTTGATTCAAGCATGTGTCTGAACTTAAGCAGAGTAGTTGCATCCGATACCTGTTGTTCATTGAAATCTATATGCATAAAGGAACGCATGGCGTAACTGTCATAGATAGAATCCTCGATACCTTCATCAGACAGGTTAAACCAAATCTGCAAGAGATACATGCGAAGCATGGTTTCAATACCAATAGGTTTGCGACCGCGCTTGTTAGCGAAATAATATGGGCGAATCATTTCTACCCAATAGGACCATGGGATGATTTCTTCCATGGCATCAAGGAATTCTTCACGCTTGGTTTTCTTCTTGCGGTTGGAGTATTCCATATCGGAAAATGTTAGTTGATTCATAGGTATACGACCTTTCATTTGATACCTATATTATATCAAAAATCACAGAGAAATGCATGAATTAATCAGCGTTTCCCTAGTTAAACACTGGGTTTTAGCGGTTTTTAACCCACCATTTTCCCTGAAGAGCCTGCTTTTTCGCGTCTAACGATACAGCACCGCCACAACCGTTACATTTTAGCATTATTAATGGCATGACATATTTTCTTTCGGTTCCTCCTCCTTTTATTTTTTGAAAAGATTAATCCGTAACTTCATAGAATCTTCTAAACTCAGCATTCTGATTAAAATACAGAGACCTTATTTTATCTTGTTTGATATCGCTAAACTTAAAAGTCTCCTTGAAAATGGCACATTTACCATATTTTTTTGTACCGCTATCTCTTGAAACATTCTCATTTGAATGTACATTTGCATGTACAACTGTTAGCGTTTCATTTTCAAGATCCACGTCATAAACGATTGCAAAATGACTATACTTTCCGCGATTATATCCAAGATAAATTGCATCACCAGGCTGTAATAAACGTATGAAATCCTCATTAAACCTTCTTTGCTTGCTGGTTTCGCTTTTATTAATCGGAACTGGTTCCTTAAAATTATTGTCCGGTGCAAAAAGCAAGTCAACCAAAAGGTTCATGAAACTACAGCAAGAGTATGTATTTTTTGTTGTCCAACTGTTCCACTCATCACTATCTTCTTTATCGACAAAATATTCTTTGGGAATACCAAATGCCTCACGGAACCAATCATTTACTATTTTCTCACTCTTACACTCATCGCATTTATCCCATTGACATGCAAGTCCGTCAACCGTTGCATATCCATAAATTCCTTTGATAGGTTCTTCTCCTCTTTCCCTGCAAATTTCCTCATATCGCGTCAGGTAAATGCTTAAAATCTCATCCAGGCGTCTTTGTATTGTCTCAGCCTTTGTTTCTTTCTTCTCCAAATTCGCCATCCAGACATATCCGCTTCCGTCGGATAATTTTCCCCAGAGATTATTGTACGCGTTATTTACAACCTCTGTTATTGTAACCTCCGCTCCCTTTTTCAATGTTTTTGCTCTGCCTGTTAAGCTGTTTGTTCCCTTGTACACTGTTACTTTATTTGAGGTAACGTACAAGCCCTTTTCATTTGAAGCCTGCTTACGGCCACATTTCACACATTTCCCATTTTCAAAGGTGTGCTCTTCTGTTGTGTTCTTCTTCGTCTTTCCTCCATCTATCGGATATGTATATTCTATTGATACTTTATGATAAAGATCATTTGTTTTGCTATATGTTGCTTTCTCTGTTCTGGTACAACCGCAAATGCTGCATTCATTGGAAACCCAATTATGTTTTCCCAGAGAATTCGTGGTATCGCCACTTGCAGATGTTACAGAAATAAGGTGATTTGCAAGATCGTATGGAATATATTCCAACTTCTCTGTTACCAGTTCTATATACGTCGGTGATACATAACCATAGATTCCTGCGTTAATTGCGTATACATAGTAACAGTACCCATACTTATTGTTGGAGGTATCCTTACGAATCACCTGAAACTTTTCCCCCGGATATACCGTTCCGGCTGTACCTCCGGTCATATTTGCATTTAATCCGAGACTATACGATTTACTAACATTTATCAACTTTGCATCATACCGTTGCTCGGTATCCGTATAATTCTGCTCCGTATCTTGCTTATTTTCAATATAAACACATGCATTATACACTTTTACGTAGCTTGGTGATACATAACCATAGATTCCGGCGTTTATCGCATACACATAATAACAATACCCATACTTATTACTGGAAGTATCCTTACGAATTATCCGGAGCTTCTCTCCCGGAAAAATCGTCCCGGCAGTACCACCGGTCATATTCGCATTCTCTCCCATATTATAAGACTTTGTAACATTAATCAACTCCGCATCATAATAATTTGCTTCTTCTGCCATTGCAACATTGCTGTTTTTTACCATTCCGCCAGATAGTACTACTGTAGCTGTTGCAAACACCAGCATCCAAATAAACTTACGCATTTTCATCATACAAGTTCCTCCTGCACTATACTTCATTTACTCGTTATTATTATACTACAATAAATATTAAATTGCAACGACAATATTTAGTATAATTAACGCATATTCTATGTATTGGTGGTGAATATTAGAAATATGGATATATTAGAAAAGATTACAGAATTGCGTGAAGAACGTCACTGGAGCGAGTACCAGCTTGCAGAAAAGTCCGGATTGACCCAATCCACTATTTCTTCGTGGTACCGTAAAGGTATTTTACCTTCCATTCCCTCCCTCGCAAAGATATGTGATGCTTTTGGGTTGACCCTGTCACAGTTCTTTATAGAAGAAGAAACACAGACAATTGATTTAAACAGCAGACAGGCGGTTCTTCTTGCATATGCAGCAAGGCTCACACCGGAGCAATATGACGCTCTGCTGAATTTTTTACAAAAATTATGAGAAAGCATACTCACACCCAAAGAGGCTGCCACAACCAATCCGGTTGCAGCAGCCTCTTTCTTGCAACAATATCAAAATATATATTTTCTTAGATCCTCTCCGGAATAATCTCCAAAAACGACTTCGTAATCTTCACACAGGTCTCATAATCCATATGTCCGGTATTTAAGCATAAGTCATAATTCCCGGCATCCGTCCATTCATGTCCCGTATAGTACTTATAATAAGCGGCACGGCGCTTATCAATGGCAACAATCTGCTTCTCACGCTCTCTGTCATCTCCCGGAAGCTTCCCCTTGGTACGTGCCACGCAGTCCTTCAAAGGAGCATGTATGTAGAGACGTACCGCATGCGGCAAATCTCTTAAAATATAATCTGCACAGCGTCCCACAATCACGCACGGACCCTCTGCCGCCAAATCCTTAATCACCTTTGCCTGATATGCGAAAAGATTGTCGTTGGAAACAAATTCTTCCTTATCCGGCGGAATCAGTTCACCATTGTACTCTTTTCTCGCAATTTTAAACAACAGACTCTTTTTCAATTTTTCGTCTGCCTTTGCGAATAGTTCCTCATTAATACCGCTCTCATCGGAGGCAAGACGCATCAGCTCTCTGTCATAGTACGGAATATTAAACTCCTTTGCCAGCATCATCCCTATCGTACGTCCGCCACTGCCATAGCCTCTTGCAATCGTAATCACAAAGTTTTCCATGATCCCTCTCCTTTCCGGATTATGCTCCCAAATAAGCCTTTCTTACAGAATCATCATTCAACAGTTCCTTTGCATCTGCGGTAAGTACTATCTTACCTGTCTCCAGCACATAGCCGCGATTTGCAATGGAAAGTGCCATCTGCGCATTCTGCTCTACTAAAAGAATAGTAACTCCCGCTTTATTTAATGACTGGATAATCGTAAAGATCTCATCTACCAGAATCGGTGCGAGTCCCATAGACGGCTCATCCAACATCAAAAGCGTCGGATTCGACATCATTGCCCGTCCCATGGCAAGCATCTGCTGCTCGCCGCCGGAAAGAGTACCCGCCACCTGGGTTCTGCGCTCCTTTAAACGCGGAAAATGCTCAAATACAATCTCCAGATTCTTATCAATCGTAGAAGCCGGCTGTGTAAATGCTCCCAGCTCAAGATTTTCCATAACAGTCATCTGTAAGAATACTCGACGACCTTCCGGTACCTGTGCAAGTCCGTGGCTTACAATTTTATGTGCCGGAATCTGCATGAGATTCCGGCCATTGAACACGATAGAACCGGTCGTACTTTTCAGTAAACCGGATACTGTCTGCAGAATCGTTGTCTTTCCGGCTCCGTTTGCGCCGATTAAGGAAATGATTTCGCCCTTCTCAACTTTAAAGCTGATATCCTTTACGGCATGAATACTGCCATAAAATACATTAATATTATTTACTTCCAGCATTGCCATGGCCTAGTCCTCCTTTCGCTTACCGAGATACGCCTCAATTACGACCGGATTCGCCTGAATCTCTTCCGGAGTACCCTTGGCAATAATACGACCGAAATTCAGCACTGCAATTCCCTCACAAATCCCCATAACCAGATTCATGTCATGCTCAATGAGGAGAATTGCAATCTGGAAGGTATCACGAATCTTACGGATATTTTCCATAAGCTCTGCGGTCTCAGACGGGTTCATACCGGCAGCAGGCTCATCAAGCAAAAGCAGCTTTGGATTTGTAGCCAGCGCTCTCACAATCTCCAATCGGCGCTGCGCACCATACGGAAGACTTCCCGCTCTGTACTCTGCCATATCCTGCATATCAAAAATAGACAAAAGCTCCATCGCCTTTTCATGGGCTTCCTTCTCCGTCTTCCAATAGGACGGCAGTCTTAAAATGCCGCTCATCGTAGAATACTTCATCTGATTATGAAGACCGATTTTAACGTTCTCCTCTACCGTCAGCTTATCAAAGAGACGGATATTCTGGAACGTACGTGCAATACCGGCTTTATTTACCTGCATGGTGTTCATGCCTCTCGTATCCTGTCCGTCAAG
>JAQXOR010000002.1 GCA_029099805.1 Lachnospiraceae bacterium | reverse complement strand
ATCCCTCATCAACCTGATGACCAATCTCTTTCTGGGACTATCGACCGGTGCCAATGTTTTATCCGCAAAATATATAGGTGCCGGCGATAAGAAACGGACAGAAAAAGTAGTACATACAGCCATTACCGTCAGTCTCCTCTGCGGACTTATATTAACCTTAATCGGTGTTGCTTTCGCACCTCAGATTCTCAGCCTGATGAAGTCTCCTGGCGGTGTCATCGGGCTTGCCTCTTTGTACCTTCGCGTGTACTTTCTCGGCATGCCTGCCATGATGTTTTACAATTTCGGCAGCTCTCTGCTCCGCTCCAAAGGGGATACCAGACGTCCGCTTTACTTTCTGACCGCAGCAGGTATCCTGAATGTTTTACTTAACCTGTTATTTGTCATTGTATTTCATATGGATGTGGCCGGTGTTGCACTCGCCACCATCCTCTCCCAGTATATGTCGGCTGTACTTATCCTCCGCTGTCTGATGACAGAAAAGGACGAGGCGTTTCGTCTAGTGCTGCGAAAGCTGGGGATTGACAGAGCCACACTCATCGGTCTGGTGAGAATCGGTCTTCCGGCAGGATTGCAGGGGACTGTATTCTCTCTCTCCAATGTCGTCATCCAGTCCTCCATCAACAGCTTCGGTGAGATTATTGTAGCCGGAAGCTCTGCAGCCGCGAGCATCGAAGGCTTTGTCTGGGTCTCCATGAACGCCTTTCATCAGGCAGCACTGACCTTTACGAGCCAGAACATCGGCGGAAAGAAATACTCACGTATCAACAAAATCTTTTTCCGGGCTCAGGCCTGTGCCATCACCGCCGGTCTGGTATTCGGTAACCTTGCCTTTCTCTTCGGCAGACCGCTCCTTCGCATCTATACAGATACACCGGCTTCCATAGAGGCCGGAATGGTACGCCTTAGTATCATCTGTACCACTTATTGCCTGTGTGGTATGATGGATGCTATCGTCGGCTCCATCCGCGGCATGGGCTACGGTGTTACACCGACTATTGTTTCTATGCTCGGTGCCTGTGGACTGCGTCTTCTCTGGATTGCGACTCTCTTTCAGCTCCCGCAATACCACACTCCGGAGGCCCTGTTCTTCTCCTATCCGGTGTCCTGGACGCTGACCTTTCTGGCGCATCTGGTATGCTTCCTAATTATGAGGCGGAAGTTCCCGAAGGTAGATGATGGCGTATAAGCGATCCTCGCGGAGCGTTTTTTGCTTTATAGGAAATTGCGCATTTCCTATAAAGTGAAAAAAGAGTCCGCTTACGGACTCTCGGCATCCGGTGCTGTCGCTTGCGACACCGTTAGGTCGCACGATTTGTACTTTGTGCGACAGCCCCTCAGTTCTATGGAAGTCTTGATTCCTTCAGCGTTTCCAAGGAAATAACAGATATTGAACCAAGTAAAAGATATTATTTCCATCAGCATATCGATAAACAAAAACTGCTCCCAAGGCACAAATGATTGTATGTGCAACAATTGCCACTATCCATATTTTTTTTGAATATTGTTTCTTGATTGTCACAACAGTTTGTATTGCAAGAAATGCCAGCAGCCTCAAAAACACTATTGTATATTCCCAACAGCCTGCACCAAATCTGTACACAACCGGATTCGCCAATTCTCCATTCCAGTTCTCATATACGGTAACATCATATCCTGCCAAATTCTGCAATATATCAGGGCCAACAGCAATAAACGCAATCAGAAGCAGCGCGTCAGCTCCCATCATAGCCACAGCAAAGAAAGCATTCTTCTTATCCACAGTCGATCTTCTCCTCAATTGATAGCAAGCTTACCAATAACCACATCACCTACAAGAAAATACTCATCTCTGCCCGTAATTTTTTCTTCATAGCATCCGTTTCCCGTCGTATTTGTCACCTCCGACAATGCCCCATATGGTCCCAGATAACAAGTGACAAGATTTACATCTGCCTTGCTATTCCAAATAACTTTAGCTACAACACACACAACCAGGCACATCAATATTGCACATCAAGAACGATACTCATAAGTCATGTAACCGATATAATTATCCGGTGTATCCTTGTAATATATGCACTTTACCAATCTTCCCTCTTCATCATATTCGTATTCAGTCCCTTCTAAATACGACTCCTTGTATTCACCGGATAAGTACTTCTCCTCTTTCTCCATTTTATAACCATCATACTCATAGACAATATACGCATAGGGTTCACCCGTTGCAAAAATCTCCTCACGAATCAAACGTCCTTCCTCATCATAGAAATAAGAAGTTGTATAAAAGACCTCTTGATAAGTTCCTTCCACAACATCCTCTGCTTTATATATTTTTCGATTCTGCTCATCATATTTATAACGGTCTATAAACTCCATCTCTTCATTGCCCGAATACTCTGCTACCAAATTGCCATTTGTGTCAAATTCATATTCATACTCTCTATTGTAAGTCATTTTTCCGTTCCCATTATAAACAGAATACTTCGTCCGTAGATTCTTGCTATCATATTCAGACACCGCGTATCCGTTCTGATTTCCTTCGTTATCAAAGTACTTTTCTTCCCTTGTTCCTTCTTCCGTATAAACTTCTATTGTGTATTTTTCTATTATTCCTTCTTTACTATATCTCGTCCTTATCTCCGCTGTATATCCTTTCTTCTCTATCTTATCCAGCTCTTTTTCCACATCATTTTTACAGCCGGCAACAAGCATCAGCATAAATAAACAACCAAATAATAACTGCCCCAAATGTCTCCTTCTCATAAATTCACTTCCTCATATCCCGTCTGCATTCACTATTTTGAATGCAGACGGATGATTTCTTATTACTGTATTGCATTAACTGCAAACCGGAGGCGCACCTTTCAGCCGCCTCCGAGCAACATTCTCGCAGCTTTTCATCATACTTCAAAAGCTTCTCCGGCTTTTCACTTTCTTTTCTACGTTCACTTTGACAGTTAGCCCTTATAAGCAACTACTTCGATTTCGAACAACGCACCCTTCGGAAGTGCACCTGCCTGTAAGCAGGAACGTGCCGGGGTCTCGCCGGTAAAATACTTTGCATAAATCTCGTTAATCTTACCGAAATCCGCAATGTCTGCTAAAAACACGGTGGTCTTGATAACATCCGCCATCGTACAGCCTGCAGCGGCAAGTACCGCCTGAATGTTCTGTAATGCCTGCTCCGCCTGAGCCTCTACGCCCTCAGCCAGCACGCCGGTAGCAGGAACGAGTCCGATCTGCCCGGAGGTATACACGAAATCGCCCGCTTCTACTGCGTGTACATAAGGTCCTACTGCTGCCGGTGCATTTTCTGCATGAATTGTCTTTCTCATTGTTGTAATTCCTTTCGTATTGTAGATTCTTTATTTCTTATTCGTCATCTGGTGCTTATTTTATAAATTGCATCCTTGAAAATACTTTTTTCTCCAGTTCTGCAAAAACTACCTCTGCATCGGTTGCTTCTGCTCCGTTTTCTATTTCCGACTCAGATTCATAAAGAGCCTGATCGATGCGGTTGATTCTTGCAAATTTATCATACAACTCACTACTCATTATAACTAAGTCGCTATATCCGTTTTTGGTAATAAAAATAGGCTCTTGTTGTTTGTGTGCAATATTAGAAATCTCAGTTGTATTACGCAAATCCTTAATAGGCATAATAAGAGGCATATTGTATCACTCCTGCCATCAACATAATTATAGCATAATTATGTGCAATGAACAATAAGAGAATGCAGTTCAGCTCGATTATATTCTTTATTTACGTGAATTCGCTAATGATTTATTCCTCCCCAAACACCATATCCCGCAGCTTCAGATGTATCTCTCCGTACGCAAAACCGCAATTTCTTACATGTTGGGTATAAACAGCCGATACCTTCGCTTTCGTATCCATCGAAATCCAGCTTGCCGCAGCACCATCCCATCCGAACAGACCTGCCGGTGCCTTGGAACCAATCTTCTCCGGCTCCATCAGAACCTGCACACCGCAACCGTAGCCGTAGCCCTGCCGGCCCATATTTCTGGCAATCTCCTCTCTGGATGTGTCGCCCAAAAGATTCGTTTTCATCAGTTCCACGGTCTCCGGCTGTAAAATCCTGACTCCTTCCCTGCTGATACCGCCACAGGCAAGCGCATCCGCAAACACCGCATAATCCTCCGTACAGCTGATAAGTCCCGCACCCCCGCTTTCATAATTTTCCGAAAGCTGGTAACAGCAGGACTGCTCCATCGGCACAATTTCACCCTTCTCATTCTGAATAAACTGCTGTGCCAGTCCCGGAACGTCATCGTTCATCGGCTTTGCAAAAAAGGTATTTTTTAATCCGAGTGGCTCCCAAAGGTTCTTCTTTAGGTATTCTCCAAAGGTCATTCCGGACACCGCTTCAATCACCGCGGCCACTACATCATGACTTAAACTATACTGAAAATGCTCTCCCGGAACAAAATCAAGCGGTGATTCCGCGAAAGAATTGACAAGCTCAAGCGTTGTAGCTGCCTGTCCCTTTTCCTTTAACACACGCAGAATGCCAGGACGCTGTAAATCGTAATCCAATCCCGACTGCATTGATAAAAGATGCTTGATTTTCAGTGGCTTTGTTAAAGGCTCCACTGCATTTGCGTTCTTTACCGTAAGCTTCTGATATGCCGGAAGGTACCTGCCGACCTCATCCTCCAGCGAAAGCTTCCCCTGCTCTACCAGCCGGAGCACTGCCGTCATGGTCTGTACCTTTGTCATGGAAAACATCAGATACACTTCACTGCCGTCTATCTTTCTTTCCCTTTTTGCATCGGTAGTTCCGTTCATATGACGATATAAAAGCTCATGGTCGCGGTATATCATGCAGTCCACTGATGGGATACCCCTCGCCTCCAATGAATCCAAATACTCTGTTATCTTCTCAAAATCCATACTATTTTCCTCTCTTTCTGCTTTTTACTCCTTATAGTGCTTCCTTTACCGGATTATCTGCGACACTCTTATTCAAACTCATCCTGACGTTCCTTAAAAAACCGGTAGTAAAGCTGTACATTCTTTAACTGCGTCCACTTCTTTGGTCGTACCGGCTGAGTATCCAAATCATAAATCTTGGCACCCTTCATTCCCAGCAGGAAAGGAGAATGCGTCGAAATGATAAACTGACAATTCAAATAATTTGCAGCTTCCTCTATGAACTTTACAAGCTCCAGCTGACGCTCCGGTGAAAGACTGTTTTCGGGCTCATCCAAAAGATACAGCGCACTCTCCTCCACCTTTTCCTGAAAATAACGGAAGGCGTTTTCTCCGTTGGAGTGTTCTCTGATATTATCCATAAGGTTTTCCCTGACATACTTGGACTGGGTTTTCCGTCTGGCCAGATTCACCTTCTTTAGCTGCTCAAAATCCTCCATCGTCCGGTAATGAAAATCAGAGTACTTCGCATCCAGATACTCCTGAAACAGTTCCTCCCGTTTTGAATGAATCCCCTCATTTAAGGTACGCACTCCCAGCATATAGTCAAAGACATCATCACTCGTAATAATACGGCTGTTCCCGGTCAAGTCCCTTTCCAGCGCCGCATCACAACGCGCAATATAATTCGGAAAGAAATTGGAACGGTTATACATGGACTCCCGTTTTAACTCCAGCTTTTCCGCAATTACATTTAAAATCGTAGTTTTGCCCGAACCGTTACCACCGTACAGTATTGTAATGTCTTCGAAATTCAAAATGGAAATCTCTTTTTTCGCCACCTGCCCGAATGGATAATACGAATCGTAACAGGTCCGCTGCACGCTCATAAAAAAGCTGTGCTCCTCCTCTGCATCAGGGAAGGTAAAGGAACTCAAATAAATCATGTAGACTCCTCCCGTAACCGTCGTAAAACTGCTTGTCTTTATGCTTGTATTTTCCGCTTCGTATACTCCATACCGTTCTCCGCCCCTATCTTTTATAAGTTGTCCAGCACGATAGTAAACGGGCCGTCATTCAATAGCTCCACCTTCATGTCCGCCCCGAACTCACCGGTCTGCACCGGATATCCCTCTTGTTTGCAGCTTTCAATAATATACTCATAAAGCTCCGTCGCAAGTGCCGGTGCTCCTGCATTGATAAAGGACGGACGGTTTCCCTTGCGGCAATCCGCATACAGGGTAAACTGTGAAATCAGTAACAGTTCTCCTCCTACATCCTTCAAAGAAAGATTCGTCTTTCCTTCCGCATCCTCAAAAATCCTCAGTCCCAAAAGCTTTTTCACATACTTATCCGCGATTTCCTTTGTGTCCTCCGCACCTACACCGATGAGGACCAGAAATCCCTTCCCAATAGAGCCGATACAGGTCCCGTCTACGGTTACGCTCGCTTTTGTCACTCTTTGAATTACAAACTTCATGATATCTATCCTTTCATTCTACATTCTAAGAAGCAGGTTTTGTACTATATTGTAATTTTTTGTAAATCAAGTTATACTACAAATATAGAACTATTATACCGGTGTTTTAATCAATCGTTTCCTAAGCACTTACTATTATCATACCATATTTTCGGGATATGGCAAGTAATATGATTCTTTGTTATCGCATTAACGTAACAGTTCAGCCTTTTAGTGTATAATCGTTGTAACAAAGGAGTAGTTATCATGAACGTAAATGAATTAAGAACAGAATGGCTTGCAGAAGAGGAAATTGCCCACATCAAGGGCTGGGATTTTTCCCACATTGAAGGTAAATTCAAATCCGAAGAGGATGAAATGCCGTGGGACTATGCTCTGGTTATCAAGAAGTATCTCAAACCGACCGACAGAATTTTGGATATCGACACCGGCGGCGGAGAATTTTTGTTATCCCTGCAGCATCCGTATGAACTGACCAGTGCAACCGAAGGCTACGCACAGAATGTGACATTATGTAAGCAAACCCTGCCTCCTCTCGGAATTGACTTTCGGGAACTGGTGCAAATGCTACTGCCGGGTACAGGAAAATCCTTTCCGGGACACAACCTGAAAACCCAGACCGCCTTATTCACAGCGAACAAATTTACCTCACTGGAACAGGATGAAGTACACAAGCCGATTTATTTCTACAACACCGCGGCATTGGTCTGGTTTGCAAGAATTATTCAGTGAGAATTTATTGATTTTTCCGTAAACAGATGCTTTGACCGGCTTTTAGAGGTCGAAAAAGAAATCCGAAAGCATGGCTTTGTGGAAGGAAAGGTACACCGATTCTATTTTGTGATGCAGAAGTAAGAAACAAGTAGTAGGTAACAATTCAGCCTTACTTATGTGGGATAGGTTGTGGCGAAAGAGTATTCGTAAAAATATTGCATTCTTATCAGAAAGATGCTATACTATCAATAAAGAAAGTGCTACCGATAGAACGGTTGCCCTGAAACTAATCAATCACAAAAGGTGACGGTCGGCTTGTGAGGCGTGGACCGTTACTTTTTTGCGTTTTTTCTATTGGAATAGCCTAGTTTATAGGCTGCTCCGCAAGTTTCTCCTGGGTCAAATCTTTTGCCCGACGCAGAGTCTTAATCTTAGAACCAATCGACATATCCTGTCCTCCTGAATAAATTCAAAAGCGCTTTTTATTCGCATCGATGAGAAAAGAAAAGGAGCCGTTTTCGTAGGAAAAGTATAGCAATGCTTTCCTTCTCAAAGATATAGGGCTGCATTTGGCAGCCTTCCTACCCTTGTCGAAAATCGCCATGCCCTTTCGGTACACAGTTTGTCTCTTCTTTTTTTATTAAAAATCTAAACACGCGGAGAGACCTTCCCTTAAGAACCTTTAAACTTTACGCAGGATATTAGACTTTCTTATTACTTCGAAGGTCTGTCAGCAATGTTTGAACAGGAGGTTCAAACAAGACGACACGCGCCACAGACGGCGCGTTGGAGTCGGTTGCGTCCCTTTTATTCAAATAATCCCGAAGTAATTAGAAAGACTTATATCCGTAGTACGAGAAAAGGTTCTTAAGGCAAGGTTTCTCCGCACTATTATTCACAATAACAAAAGAAGAGACAAACGTCCCTCCTTAAGTATATGGCGATTTTTCGTAGTATTAGAAAAGGGCTGCCAAAGCAGCCCTTTAAGAATTATTCTCAAGCCTTGTTTACAGAACCGAACAGTTCCATCTTTTCCTTAACGGTAGCCTTGATAGCCTCGAAGCCCGGATTAAGAAGCTTTCTCGGGTCAAATCCCTTACCCTCTAAGTCCTTACCTGCTTCGATATATTTACGTGTAGCTTCTGCAAAAGAAAGCTGGCACTCTGTGTTAACATTAATCTTTGCAACACCAAGAGAAATTGCCTTCTTAATCATGTCTTCCGGAATACCGGTACCGCCGTGAAGAACAAGCGGCATCTCACCGGTCTTCTCCTGAACAGCTGCAAGAGTCTCAAAGCTAAGACCCTTCCAGTTTGCCGGATACTTACCGTGAATGTTACCGATACCTGCAGCAAGCATGGTTACACCGAGATCTGCGATAGCCTTACACTCGTTCGGATCAGCGCACTCACCCATACCTACAACACCATCTTCTTCACCACCGATGGAGCCAACCTCTGCCTCAAGGGAAAGACCCTTTTCCGCACAAACCTTAACAAGCTCAGTGGTCTTTGCAATATTCTCTTCAATCGGATAGTGGGAACCATCGAACATGATGGAAGAGAAACCGGCTTCGATACACTTATAGCAGCCTTCGTAGGAGCCGTGATCTAAGTGAAGAGCTACCGGAACGGTAATCTTGAGCTCTTCGAGCATACCGTTTACCATACCAACAACGGTCTTGTAACCGGTCATATACTTACCTGCGCCCTCGGAAACACCAAGGATAACCGGAGAATTCATCTCCTGTGCGGTTAAAAGAATTGCCTTGGTCCACTCAAGGTTGTTGATGTTGAACTGACCTACTGCATACTTACCTGCTTTTGCCTTCTGAAGCATTTCTTTTGCTGATACTAACATATTGTCCTCCTTTTCGTGCTCTCGCACTTTTAATTCCGGGGGGATCTGTAACCTTCCCCCGGCTATCTTCAGCACGCACTTGCGTACATTCTGACTCTTAGTTCTCGCTATCCTCGTCTGTGAGATCTGATGCAATTTCCTCATCGGATAAGGACTCATCCTCATATCCGGAAAGATTATCAAGCTCATCCATCTCAACACCTAACTCCAGCTCTTCCAGTTCATCAGACTCTGCCAGCTCGGTGTAGTCGTCAGCAACATCAAACTGCTGCTGGAGGTCACTGTCAAGCTTTACATTACGATAGCGCTTCATACCGGTACCTGCCGGAATCAGCTTACCGATGATAACATTCTCCTTGAGACCGATGAGCGGGTCAACCTTACCATGGATTGCAGCCTCGGTAAGCACCTTGGTAGTCTCCTGGAAGGACGCTGCAGACAGGAAGGAATTTGTAGCAAGGGAAGCCTTGGTAATACCAAGCATTACCTGCTTGCCCTCTGCCGGCTCACCGCCCTCTGCGATAACCTTTGCGTTTGCATCCTCGAAATCAAGGATGTCAACCATAGTACCCGGAAGGAAGTTCGTATCACCGTTATGTTCGATGCGAACCTTCTTTAACATCTGGCGAACAATTACCTCGACATGCTTATCGTTGATTTCAACACCCTGTAAGCGATATACACGCTGAACTTCCTGAAGCATATAGTCCTGAACAGCGCGTACGCCCTTAATCTTTAAGATATCGTGCGGATTTACGCTACCTTCGGTCAGCTCATCACCGGCCTCAAGCACCTGACCGTCGTATACCTTAATTCTGGAACCGTATGGAATCAGGTATGCCTTTGCCTCTCCGGTCTCTGCATTGCTGATAATTACTTCACGCTTCTTCTTGGTATCCTTTACGGTAACTGTACCGCCGAACTCTGCAATAATTGCAAGACCCTTCGGTTTTCTTGCCTCGAACAATTCCTCGACACGCGGAAGACCCTGTGTAATATCGTCACCTGCAACACCACCGGTATGGAAGGTACGCATGGTAAGCTGTGTACCCGGCTCACCGATAGACTGTGCTGCAATAATTCCGACTGCTTCACCTACCTGCACTGCCTCACCGGTTGCCATGTTCGCACCGTAACACTTTGCACAGACACCAATGTGGGAACGGCAGGTGAGTACGTTACGAATCTTCACGGAAGCATTCGGACCGGCTTCCTGAATCTTCTTTGTAGCAACGATTCTTGCGGCGCGCTTCGGCGTAATCATGTGATTTGCCTTTACAATCATTTCGCCATTATCATCATAAATCGTTTCACAGGAACAACGTCCCGTAATACGCTCTTCCAGACTCTCAATGACTTCCTTACCGTCACTGAAGGCCTTAATCCACATACCCGGAATCTCCTCGACTCCCTCACCGCGACAATCCACCTCATTGATAATCAACTCCTGAGATACATCTACCAGACGACGGGTAAGATAACCGGAGTCTGCGGTACGAAGTGCGGTATCGGAAAGACCCTTTCTTGCACCGTGTGCGGAAATGAAGTACTCGAGTACGTCAAGACCTTCACGGAAGTTCGACTTAATCGGGAGCTCAATCGTACGTCCGGAGGTATCTGCCATAAGACCACGCATACCTGCGAGCTGCTTAATCTGCTTGTCGGAACCTCGCGCACCGGACTTCGCCATCATGGAAATGTTGTTGTAACGGTCAAGACCGTCTAACAGTGCCGTCGTGATTTCATCATCGGCACGCTTCCATGTATCAATAACTTCCTTATAACGCTCTTCCTCAGAAAGAAGACCTCTGCGGAAGTTCTTTGTAATCTTTTCTACCGTTGCTTCCGCATCAGCAATAATCTGCTTCTTCTGCGGCGGAACGGTCATATCGGAAATGGATACGGTCATTGCTGCTCTGGTAGAATACTTATAACCGAGAGACTTGATTGCATCCAGAGTTTCTGCTGTCTTTGTTGCACCGTGGATATTAATACACTTCTCCAAAATCGGCTTCAGCTGCTTCTTACCTACTAAGAAATCAATCTCAGGAAGAAGTGCATTCTCCGGCTTGGAACGGTCTACAAAACCGAGGTCCTGCGGAATAATCTCGTTAAAGATAAAGCGACCGAGTGTGGACTCGATTGTCTTCTGTACTTCTACGCCCTCTGCATTCACTCCGTTTCTACGCACCTTAATCATTGCATGAAGGGTAATCTCGCCATTCTCATAGGCAAGAATTGCCTCATTTACACTCTTAAAGCACTTTCCTTCACCAAGGTCACCCGGCTTATGCAGGGTCAGGTAATAAATACCAAGGACCATATCCTGGGACGGAACCGCAACCGGACCACCGTCAGACGGCTTCAACAGGTTGTTCGGAGAAAGCAGGAGGAAACGACACTCTGCCTGTGCTTCTACAGAAAGCGGAAGGTGAACTGCCATCTGGTCACCGTCGAAGTCCGCGTTAAATGCGGTACATACGAGCGGATGAAGCTTGATTGCCTTACCTTCTACAAGTATCGGTTCGAATGCCTGGATACCGAGTCTGTGGAGCGTAGGAGCACGGTTCAACATAACCGGATGCTCACGAATTACTTCCTCAAGTACATCCCATACAGCCGGATGTAAGCTTTCTACCATGTTCTTGGCAGACTTCATATTATGGGTGATTCCCCTTGCAACAAGCTCCTTCATTACAAACGGACGGAAGAGCTCAATTGCCATTTCCTTCGGGAGACCGCAATGATAAATCTTTAATTCCGGACCTACAACGATAACGGAACGACCGGAGTAGTCAACACGCTTACCGAGAAGGTTCTGACGGAAACGTCCCTGCTTACCCTTTAACATATCGGACAGAGACTTTAATGCACGATTTCCCGGACCTGTTACCGGTCTGCCGCGGCGACCGTTATCAATCAAAGCATCTACCGCTTCCTGTAACATTCTCTTCTCATTACGGACAATGATATCCGGTGCGGACAAATCCTGCAGTCTTCTGAGACGATTGTTTCGGTTAATAATTCTGCGGTACAAATCATTCATGTCAGAGGTTGCGAAACGTCCTCCGTCAAGCTGAACCATCGGACGCAAATCCGGCGGAATGACCGGAATTACGGTCATAATCATCCACTCCGGCTTATTTCCGGACTCACGGAATGCTTCTACTACTTCCAGACGCTTCACGATTCTTGCGCGCTTCTGACCGGTAGCCTCACGAAGTCCCTTCTTCAGCTCCTCGGAATCCTTCTCAAGGTCAATCGCCTGCAGAAGCTCCATAATTGCTTCCGCACCCATTCCGACGCGGAAGGTATCACCGTATTTGTCGTATGCTTCGCGGTATTCCTTTTCATTTAATACCTGCTTATACTGAAGGTCGGTAGTACCCGGATCCAGTACAATGTAGGACACAAAATAAAGTACTTTTTCCAATGTTCTCGGCGAAAGATCCAGAATCAAGCCCATGCGGCTCGGAATTCCCTTGAAATACCAAATATGAGAAACCGGAGCTGCAAGCTCAATATGACCCATACGCTCACGACGTACGCTGGACTTGGTAACCTCAACGCCACAACGGTCACATACAATACCCTTATGACGAATCTTCTTGTACTTACCACAGTGACATTCCCAGTCCTTGCTCGGTCCGAAAATCTTTTCACAGAACAAACCGTCCTTTTCCGGCTTTAAGGTTCTGTAGTTAATTGTTTCCGGCTTCTTTACCTCGCCGCGAGACCACTCTCTGATCTTTTCCGGGGAAGCTAAGCCTATCTTTATCGCATCGTAGGTAATTTCCTTCATGCTGTCATTCATCATGTCCATCGGCATTATTTTGCTCTCCCTTCATTATTCATCATAGTCTGCATCGTCCATGCCATAGTCCTCAGACTCATCCTCATAACTCTCCTCATCATAAGAGAAATTACCGTCCTCGTCTGCAGATACACGGCTGAATCCTGCTTCTTCATAACCTTCATCATAACGGAAGTTATTGTCACCTTCCATCAACGGTTCGATTTCGGAATCACCGTAATCGATATCCTCGGTCATTACTACTTCATTACCATCCTCATCCAGTACGGTTACATCCAGTGCCAGGGACTGAAGCTCCTTTAACAATACCTTGAAGGATTCCGGAATACCCGGCTCAGGAATATTGTCACCCTTGATAATTGCCTCGTAGGTCTTACCACGTCCGGTCACATCATCGGACTTCACAGTAAGAATTTCCTGTAAGATATGCGCTGCACCGTATGCCTCCAGTGCCCAAACCTCCATCTCACCGAAACGCTGTCCGCCGAACTGTGCCTTACCGCCCAAAGGCTGCTGTGTAACCAGAGAGTAAGGGCCGGTAGAACGTGCATGGATCTTATCGTCTACCAGATGATGCAGTTTCAGATAGTGCATGTGACCGATGGTAACAGGGCTGTCAAAGTACTCACCGGTACGTCCGTCACGGAGACGAACCTTACCGTCACGGTTAATCGGCACGCCCTTCCACTGCTCTCTATACTCTAAGTGGCTTCCGAGATACTCCATAACCTCCGGCAACAGAATATCCTTATATTT
>JAQXOR010000001.1 GCA_029099805.1 Lachnospiraceae bacterium | reverse complement strand
ATTGTTATTATTGCGGAATCCGGAAGAGTAATCCGGAAGTGAAGCGGTATCGCCTGACCGAAGAGGAAATCATGGAGTGTTGTAAGGAGGGATATCAGGCAGGATTTCGAACTTTTGTTTTACAGGGGGGCGAGGATGGTTATTTTTCAGAAGAACGTCTTTCCGGACTGGTGATGGCAATTCATCGGGAATATTCGGATTGTGCAATTACGTTATCGGTTGGCGAATGGACGAAGGAAAGCTATCAAAAGTTTTTTGACGCAGGTGCTGAGCGTTTTTTGCTGCGTCAGGAAACTGCGAATGAAGCCCATTATGCGAAGCTGCATCCAAATGACCAGAGGTTTTCCGTGCGAATGGAATGTCTTAAGAATTTGAAGGAAATCGGCTATCAGACCGGTTGCGGATTTCTGGTAGGTTCTCCGTATCAGACATTGGATTGTATGATAGATGACCTGCTTTTTTTGGAACAGTTTCGACCGCAGATGGTAGGAATCGGTCCGTTTTTACCGGCAAAGAATACACCATTTTCGAACGAAAGGGCCGGTAGCAGTGAGATGACATTATTGCTTCTTTCTGCTATCCGCCTGCTGTTACCGGAGGTGCTTTTGCCGGCGACTACAGCATTGGGTACAGTCAGACAGGATGGGCGTTTACAAGGGCTCCTGCATGGTGCCAATGTTATTATGCCTAATCTTTCTCCGAACCGTGTCAGAAAGCTGTATTCTCTTTATGACAACAAGGTAAGTACCGGAGCTGAAGCGGCAGAACATTTGGAAATGTTACGTACAGAGCTTGCAAAAGAAAATTTTACAGTGGCAATGTCCCGAGGTGATGCACCCGGGTTTGCAAAATAAATTACTAACGGGGAAGGATTAGACTGACCCGAAAGAAAGGAAAAGTGAATATGTATAACAAAGCATCATTGAAAGCTGAGGAGTTTATTTCCCATGAGGAAATCACTGCAACTCTCGCCTACGCAGAGGAAAATAAGGAGAATCTTGCCTTGATTGATGAGATTCTCGATAAGGCGGAGCTGTGTAAGGGCTTGGACCACAGAGAGGCGTCGGTGCTTCTTGCCTGTGAGGACCCGGAGCGTATTGCCAGAATGTATACAATGGCAGAGAAGTTAAAAAAGAAGTTTTACGGCAACCGTATCGTGATGTTTGCGCCGTTATATCTTTCCAACTATTGCGTGAACGGCTGTGTGTATTGTCCGTATCATTTAAAGAACACGCACATTGCAAGAAAGAAGCTGACGCAGGAGGAGATAGTAAAGGAAGTTACTGCATTGCAGGATATGGGGCATAAACGTCTTGCCATTGAAGCCGGGGAAGATCCGGTAAACAATCCGATTGAATATATTCTGGAATGTATCAAAACTATCTATAGTATCAAGCACAAGAACGGTGCCATCCGTCGTGTTAATGTAAACATTGCTGCAACTACGGTGGAGAATTACCGGAAGTTAAAGGATGCAGGGATCGGTACTTATATTTTATTTCAGGAAACGTATCATAAGGAAAGCTACGAAAAACTTCATCCGACAGGTCCGAAGCACAGTTATGCTTACCATACGGAGGCAATGGACCGTGCCATGGAGGGCGGAATTGATGACGTAGGGCTTGGGGTTCTGTTCGGTTTGGAGTTATATAAGTATGAGTTTGCCGGACTTCTGATGCATGCCGAGCATCTGGAGGCGGTACACGGCGTAGGTCCGCATACTATTAGTGTACCTCGGATTAAGCGTGCGGATGATATTGATCCGTCTGCCTTTGATAACGGAATCAGCGATGAGATTTTTGCTAAGCTATGTGCTTTGATTCGTATTTCAGTACCGTATACCGGTATGATTATTTCTACAAGAGAGAGTAAAGAGGTGCGCGAGAAAGTGATTCGTCTCGGCGTTTCCCAGATTAGCGGAGCATCAAAGACCAGTGTAGGCGGATATTCCGAGCCGGAGCCGGAGGAGGAGAATTCCGAACAGTTTGATGTCAGCGATAAGCGTACATTAGATGAAGTGGTACGGTGGCTGATGGAGTTTGGTTACATTCCGTCCTTTTGTACCGCATGCTACAGAGAGGGAAGAACCGGTGACCGGTTTATGAGTCTTTGTAAGAGCGGACAGATTCAGAACTGCTGTCATCCGAACGCACTTATGACCTTAAAAGAGTATTTAATGGATTATGCTTCCGAGGAGACAAAGAAAATCGGTGAGGCACTGATTGCGGCAGAGCTTTCCAATATTCCGAAGGATAAGGTCAGGGAGGTTTGTGAAGATCATTTAAAGAAGATTGAAGAAGGAATCAGGGATTTCAGGTTCTAAGGAGGGGATTTTATGGGATTAAGTAATATTCCTGCCGCGGAACGGGTACATATCGCTTTTTTCGGTAGAAGAAATGCCGGAAAATCCAGTCTCATTAATGCCGTGACCGGGCAGGAGCTTTCGGTGGTTTCCGATGTGAAGGGAACGACTACGGACCCGGTGTATAAGACGATGGAGCTACTTCCAATCGGACCGGTGGTAATTGTAGATACGCCGGGGTATGATGATGAAGGTGAGCTGGGAGAGTTACGTGTAAGGAAGACCCGTCAGGTTTTGAACCGTACGGATTGCGCTATCTTAGTAGTAGATGCGGGAGTAGGCATGGGAGAGTGTGAAGCGGAACTGCTTCGTCTGTTTTCAGAACGGAAGCTTCCGTATTTGATTGTATATAATAAAGCAGATATAGGGACTACTACGGAGCCGGAAGGTGTGGCATTGGGTGTGAGGGGAGACGTGGCTTTTCGGAAGGTTGCTTCGGAGAATCTCCTGCTTTATGTGAGTGCCAAAACCGGAGACGGTGTTTATGAATTAAAGGAACGTATCGGGGCGTTGTTGCATACAGAAGAGGAAAAGCAGAGGCTGGTCGGGGATCTGGTAACGCCCGGTGATGCCATTGTCCTTGTAGTACCGATTGATGAGGCGGCCCCGAAGGGAAGGCTCATCTTACCACAGCAGCAGACAATAAGGGATATTTTAGAGGCAGAGGGAATCCCGGTGGTAGTAAAGGATACTAATTTGCAGGAGGCAATCGGGTGTCTTGCAAAGAAGCCGGCAATGGTAATTACCGACAGTCAGGTATTCGGTGCCGTGAACCGGCAGATACCGGAGGAAGTTCCGTTGACGTCGTTTTCTATTCTGATGGCGCGCTACAAAGGCTTTTTGTCTACGGCTGTAGAAGGGGTTCGGATGTTGGAAAAAATGCAGAACGGAGATAAGATTCTGATTGCGGAAGGCTGTACCCATCACAGACAGTGCGGAGATATCGGGACGGTAAAGTTGCCGGCTCTGATACGAAGGTTTACCGGGAAGGAGCCGGAGTTTGTGTTCTCTTCGGGAAAGGATTTTCCGGAGGATTTGAAGGAAATTCGTCTGGTAATTCACTGTGGCGGATGTATGCTTACGGAACGGGAACTACAGTACCGGAAGCATACGGCAGAGGGGGAGGCCGTGCCGTTTACAAATTACGGAATTGCCATTGCTTTTATGAATGGTATCTTAAAGCGTAGCGTGGCGCTGTTTCCGGATGTGGCGAAGCTGCTACAGTAAGTGCTTTACAGTGAAATGCTGTAACGTAAGGGACAGTCTTTTACCGAATGGAAGGATAGATTGCTTCATTGGAGGAATTGTATGAATATCGTTGTTTTGGAACGAAACAGTGTGGGACCGGATATTCCGGTGAATTGCTTTGAAAAATTGGGGAATGTGACGTATTACAGAAACACGGTAACTATGGAAGAAGTGAAAGAGCGTGTGAAGGATGCGGATATCATTGTGGCAAATAAATCCCCGATGTGTGAGGAAAGCTTAAAGGATGCGACCAACGTAAAGATGATTTGTGAGTTTGCTACCGGCTATGATAACTGTGATCTGGCATATTGTAAATCCAGAGGCATCCGTGTGACGAACGTGGTGGATTATTGTACCGCGATGGTTGCACAGCATACGTTTACGCTGGCATTGGCGCTGTCCCAGAAGCTGTTCCATTATGACAACTATGTGAAATCCGGTGCCTATAGTGCGCAGGACCGTTTCTCCAATTTCGATATGCCGTTTTATGAGCTGGACGGAAAGACATGGGGCATTGTCGGTATGGGAAATATCGGAAAGCGTGTGGCTAAGATTGCAACAGCGTTCGGCTGTAAGGTGATTTTTCATTCCGTGACAGGGAAAAGTACCTGTACGGACTATCCGCAGGTGGATAAGGATACCTTGCTGGCGGAAAGCGATTTCCTTTCCCTGCATTGTCCGTTAAGTGATTTATCCAGAAATTTTATCGATAAGGACGCTTTGCAGAAGATGAAGTCTACGGCAATCCTTATCAATGTTGCAAGAGGACCGGTGGTGAACAATGCCGACCTTTATGAGGCATTAGAAACCGGTTGGATTGCCGGAGCAGGGCTTGATGTGCTGGAAAAGGAACCGCTTGCATTGTCCAATCCGTTAAGTAAAATAAAGGATAGCAATAAACTCATTATCACGCCACATCTGGCGTGGGGCAGTGTAGAAGCCCGCACCAGATGCGTAGAAGGCGTGTATGAAAATATTCAGGCATTTCAACGGGGAGAAGACAGGAATGTAGTGAGTCCGTAATAATGTCGAATCAGCACTGTAACAGACGAATATAATGGTTTGCTTCACGTAACACATGGTCGGCAAGCAGCGGCAGAATGACGGAACGGATTTTACATCCGGTAATGCCCTGTGTGCCGGCCGTTTTAAACTCCCGGAATTCTAAGGTTTTTTCTAAGGAGGAAGCGGTTATGGTTTTGTCGTGAGCTTTGCAGCAGGTGTCCAGCAATGTGCAGTATTCCTTTGCAAAATCATCTGCGGTGTGGAACAATTCAACTTCGCACGGATCTAATAACCCGCGGATAAACATGGCATGTTCCATCATGATGCGGTTCCAGAAGCATTCGACTTCCTTCATGGAGTCTTTTGTTAATTCTCCGCAGGTTTCAAGGGTTTCTACATAGTCCCGGTAGAGTCTTGCTTCGCGTAGAATATGTTCAATCAAAAGCGGATAGTTCATTGTAAACATTTCACAGGAAAGAACTTTTTCCAATATGGTCTCTTTGAAGGAAATCAATCCGTCCAGTAATTGCAAAGCCCGACGGTTGAGCTGTTGTACTTGACATAGCATTCTTGAAGCATCATTACACCCGCAGCTGCGACTGTTTAAACGAAGTGTTCTTTCTGTGATTTCTTTGTTGATAGAGATGCCGGTAAAATGTTCCGTCTGTCTTTCTGCAAGTGCGGTGAAATCGGTGATGACTTCGCCGGAATTCAGCACTTCTTCGCTTACGATACTGTTACTAAGAGCTACAACCTGTGATAGAAGGGCTTCAAAATTTAGTTTGAAAAATTCTGCTTTGCTTGAAAATGCCGGGGTGGCAGGAGTAAAGCCTGCTCTTAGAAAAAAAGAATGCTCTTTCATGATACGCCCGAAGAAAAGGTGCAGTTCCAAAGACTTAACTACATAATGCTCTGTACACATAGTGCTCCATGAAAATCAAAAATCGATATCAATGTAGTATATGTGTGAGATAGGGAGAGGTTCTGGTTTAGTGAAAGATGTTTTTAGGAGAGAGATTGATCTGTCTCCATTCATTTATGAGCCGTTCCAGAGACCATGCTGCATTGGCTGGAGAGGTGGAAGGAAGGCAGACTGCTTCACGACCGATGGAGTCTCTCATGTATTTCCTATAATACTTTTCTGCTGTTTTTCCGTTGACAAAGATAGTTTTAATGTCAGCATGTTCTAAAATCTGCGTCAGGTCATTCGGTACTACATTCTTGATGGAACTGTCGGCACTTCCCTCAATATCACAGGAAGCAATGACATCCCAAACCGCAATGCCGTGGGAGAGTAGAAAGGTACGCTTTTCTTCCACGGTACGCGGCTCCCGCTCATCAAAAACAGCAGAAGTAACCTTCCAGAATCGGTTTTGCGGATGACCGTAGAAAAACTGCACTTCCCTGGATTTGACGGACGGAAAGCTTCCGAGAATAAGAATTTTGGAATTTTTGTCAAAGACAGGAGAAATCGGGTGTGTCATTAGTACAGCCTCCTTCTATATTCGGATGTCAAAAGGAATCTTTTTTTCGAGAAAAAAGGGAAAGCCCTCATTTTAGGCTTTCCCTTAAATAATGCGGATGGCGGGACTTGAACCCGCACGAGCGTGAACCCGGCAGATTTTGAGTCTGCTGCGTCTGCCATTCCGCCACATCCGCATGTCGGCAATTATGTTCGCCGAACAGAAGATAGTTTACCACATTTTTTTATGTTTGGCAAGAAGTATTTTAAAAAATAATGAACATTTGATACAAATTAGTGCTGCAAAGAGAAAATCTTCTCTTCCTAAAACGTTACACGCCGGATATCATGTGTTATTCGCACTCTTTGTTTAAAGAGAGATGAAAGAACTCCTCTATGTACTGCGTCATGTATACCGGGCGCTGTTTCGCAAAGGAGCGGATGCGTTCGATATGTTGCCTGGTCAATTCCGGAGATGCGTATATTTCTCCGGTCCACCTTAAGGTATTTAAGTATGAAAAATAGTAGGTTAATTCGGTATCGCGTTCTGCACACATCTCATCCAGTACCTGACAGACGGTATCATAAGATAAGGCACCATTCATATATTCCAGCATTTTTGAAATAAAGAACTGTCTGCAATCCTCACGTTTTAGCAGCGCGGCAAGCAAAGGAGCATAGCGGCTGTTGTTCGGAGATCCAAGTACCTGTTCCAAATCATTTCGGATGGCACCTGCATCCGGTGTTGACTGGTAGGTGCCGAAGGAGACATCCGCATCATGTAACAGGAAGCGCCAGCGGCCGTCCCTTTCTCCCGAACCATACTCCTCACCTTCTGCAGCATAGTAGCGGAAGCAACGGTAATTGCCGTTCGGCCAGTCATAATTTGCAAGATACATATTAAATGCCATGTATTCCAGATAGTTTTCGACATCTACTTTTTCACAAAGCGCAGTATAAGTGGAGTCCACAGATAAATCTGCATAAGCAAACTGCTTATAGAGGGAATTAAATTCCTTTGCGGCAGCAGCCTCCAATGCATCGGAAGGGATGCTCTTTCTTGTTTCGGTACCCTCTAATACTACGTATTCACCGGCGCTTTTTCCGTTACGGCTCTGGAAATACTTATCGCAATAAGATTCGTGAAGCCAGTAAAAGCCATAGTAGGAGCCGTTTATGTAGGCAACGGCAGGAACCACTGCTTCGTAAGTGGAAAAGCCTGCAATATCTGCCAGGCGCTGCACCAGTTCATCCCGAAGAAAGGCAGCCTGGAAATCATCACCGGAGTTGCGCAGTACAAGTTTATCGTATTTTGTAATCGGCTCTGAGCCGTCTGGGGTCGTAGAACCGAAAAGAGTTGTTTGAAAAGAGCCTTTCCCTTTTTCATATTCTTTTCTGGCAAAAAGCTTTAGGGATTTCACAACGTGTTCTCTGGAAGAACCGCCGAATACTCTGGCACCTGCATATTGTTCAAACAGGAGAGAACCGTCAGAGGAGATGGCTTCAATATGAACCTTGCGTTCGGAAGAGCGCCCTTTGGACTTATAGTTGTCTCCGTACAGGATACCATCCGGCGCATCAGTCAGCTCCGAAGGGTCTCCGTTAATGGAAAAGACGATGGTGGTATAACGCTCATGGATGGATTCGTTTAAAAAATAAGTATGGACATAAGTATCAGAGGAAGTACCGTCATCATACCAGGCTTTGGCACGCACAGAGTAGACATTTGGAATATCTCCGGTAGTTGTGACAAGCAAAAGTGGTTCGGTGTAGAGGGTCTCGGCTTCGGTTGGTTCCGAACCATCTAAGGTATACGTAATATAGCCGGTTTTGGACGGATTGGTAATGGACAGTTCCAGCCATGTATTTTCCGAAAAGAAATAGTCCGATTCGGAAAAGCAGACATCCCCCGGGGTTCCGGTCGGAAGTGGAGTGGGAGAAGGACTAGGGGGAGGGGAAGCCGTAGAAACGGGTATCGTTGTAATATCCTGCCCCTGTGCCGTTGGAGCCGGTACAGGGGTACAGGTCCCTACGGGGAGCTTTGAACCGCCGGTCGGTGTAGCACCGGGAGCAGATACATGTAACGCGCTGTCGTTACAACCGCCAAGAAGGAACAATCCAAGACCCAGAATTGCAAATAAGGAGCAATGAAACGAGACTCTTTGTTTGGTTTTCAAGAGAAACACACCCTTTCAAAAGTTCTATTTTTTCCATGTGGCCGGATGGAACAGTACCATCATCGGAATTATTTCAAGACGTCCTGCCAGCATATCAAACATTAGGACAAATTTGGACAGGACAGAAAACTCCGAAAAATTTCCGGTGGGACCTACAATATTTAAGCCCGGACCGATGTTGTTTAAGGTAGCCGCAACGGAGGTGAAATTGGTTGTCATATCAAAGCCATCCGGACAGATTAATAACAGCGAAACGATAAAGATGACGATGTAAGTCATTAGCAGGGCATTACAGGAATGAACGACGGAATGTTCCAGTGCTTTTCCGTCCATTTTTAAAACCCGGATCCGTTTTGGGTGAATTTGCTGTGTCAGCTCTTTTCTTACCTGTTTTAGATAGATCATAATACGGGATACCTTAATTCCGCCTCCGGTAGAACCGGCACAGGCTCCGATAAACATGAGACAAACCATAAGTCCTTTGGCAAATTGCGGCCAGAGATTAAAATCCGCTGTGGCAAAGCCGGTAGTTGTCATGATAGAAGCTACCTGGAAAGCAACAGTCTGTATGCTTTCTCCGAGTTTACCGCCGGCAGCAACCAGTGAAATTGTAATCAGTGTAACGGCACTGAGAAAAATGATTAAGTACCAACGGACCTCTTCCATTCGAAGGGCATCTTTTACTTTGCGAACCAAAATATAATAATAGAACGTAAAGTTTACGCCGAACAGAAACATGAATACTGTTATCACAATTTGTAAATAGACGGAATAGCCTGCAATACTGTCGTTTTTTATACCGAAACCACCGGTACCGGCAGTTCCGAAAGCATGACAGATTGAATCAAACAACGGCATTCCACCGGTTAACAACAGTATGATTTCCAAAATCGTCATTACGAGATAGATTGCATAGAGCAGAAATGCCGTCTGCTGTATTTTAGGAACAAGCTTGCCTACAGAAGGTCCGGGACTTTCTGCCTTCATGAGATTCATGGTAGAACCGCCGGTCATCGGAAGAATCGCAAGGATAAATACCAGCACACCCATGCCTCCAATCCAGTGACTGAAGCTTCTCCATAACAGATTTGCATGAGAGAGCGCTTCAACATCGGTTAATATGCTGGAACCGGTGGTGGTCAGACCGGAGATGATTTCAAACAGAGCATCCGTATAGGACGGAATATCTCCGGTAAGCACAAAAGGAACAGCACCGATGATACTCATTGTAATCCAGCTTAAAGCAACAGCAACAAAGCCTTCTCTTGCAAAGAAGGTAGTTTTCGGGCTTTTATGCAGACGAATCAGGCCACCCAGAAGAATGCCGCAGGCACCGAGTATCAGGTAGACAAAAGCGTCATTGTATTCGCCGAAAATGAGACCGGTAACAGCTGGCGGAAGAAAGAAAATACCTTCTAACTGGATAACCCAGCCGATAATTTTTAATATAATGGAATAGTTCATAGCGGTTACTCCTATTTTAAAGGATCATCCATGATATCTGTGATGTCCTGTAAGCCCTTATTTGTGGTTACGACAATAACCTTATCGTTTTTTCGGATGAAGTCACGGCCGGTTGGCGTGATGACTCTTCCGTTTCGGACAATGCAGCATATCAGTAGATTTTTCTTTAAATTTAAATTGATAAACGGAATATCCGTTACAGCACAGTCGTCCTTTACAAGAAATTCCAGAGCCTCTACCTGATTGTCCATTAGGCGGTAGAGTGCCTCCACGTTGCTTCCGTAGGAATTATTTTGTGAACGAACATACTGAAGAATATACTCCGTTGTAATATTCTTTGGTGATATGGTACTTCCAATCGGTAAATCGTTGATGATTTCGTCCAATGCCAGACGGTTTACCTTTGTAATCTTTTTGCAGGTAGCATTCATCTTGTTTGCAAATAGAGAGAGGAAAATATTTTCTTCATCCGATGAGGTCAGGGAAACAAAAGCATCGGTGCTTTCCAGTCCCTCCTCTAATAAAAGTTCATGGTCTGTAGCATCGGAATGAATGATAGTTGCCTTCGGAAGCGCATCACTTAAAAAGTCACAGCGTTCGCGGTTTTTTTCGACAATTTTAACTCCGATTCCGGAACGAAGCAGCGCCTGGGCGAGATAATAGGAAATCATTCCGCCGCCCGCAATCATTACATTCCGTATTTCACGGATAGTGGCAAGCTTGCTCAGACGGTAAAAGCTGTTTATTTTCTCCCGCGGCAGGATTATGGAAATGGTATCACCTGCACATAATACGGAATGACCGTTCGGAATGCAGACCTGATGGTCATGCACCAGAATACAGATGAGAACCTCATGATTGAATTTGTTGGAAAAATCCTGTACTTTCATGTTATGCAGAGGGGAATCCTCTGTGATTACAACCTGCATTAAATCAACCTTACCCTTTGAAAAGGAATCGATTTCTATGGCATCCGGTATCTGAATCAGCTGCGCGATTTCCGTCGCAGCGGCAAATTCCGGATTGATTATCATGGAGATATCCATGCACTCCTTCAGGTAATTGATTTCACGGAAATATTCCGGATTTCTTACTCGTGCAATGGTACGGCAGCGACTTGCCTTTTTTGCAATCAGGCAGGAGATGAGATTGATTTCATCCTGGTCAGTGACTGCAATTAATAAGTCGGCCTGTCCGATGCCGGCTTCCTGTAATGTAAAAAAGCTGGAGGCGTTTCCTACCACACCCTGTAAATCCAGATTAGAGAGTGCAGGCTGTAAACGCACTGCGGAATTATCAATTAATGTAAGCTCATGTCCTTCGTCATTTAACTGCTGCGCAAGAGCATAGCCCACTCTGCCACAGCCCGCAATGATGATTTTCATAAGAAAACTCCTTCCGTTTGTAATAAATATCTTTCTTCATTAGTGTACCATGAGAATCGTAAAATGTCACTAGGGAAACGCTGATTAAAGGCTGTTCGGGGATGCAGATTTCTTAACATGTAAACGATGTCTTTGAGGCTGCATGGTAAGCTCTGTAAGATTTAGTCCTTCTCTGGCAGTAAGTGCAAATAAAGCATAATCGGCAACCTCCTCAGGCGAAAGAGAGGCATCTTCCTCATTTGCAGCGTCAAAGGAAGCATTCCGGTATAGCTCTGTCCGGGTCATGTCCGGAGCCAGTATGGTGACCCGGACACCATGTTTTCGTACTTCTTCAAACAGACTTTTGGCGAAGCTTGATAATCCGGCCTTAGTGGCACCGTATGCGCACCCGTGGGTATTGTTTGTTTTGCCGGCCGTTACGGAAGAGATAAAAAGCAGATGTCCGTGAACTTTCTTTAAATCCCGTAAAAAGAGTTTTGTAAGAAGCAGCGGTGCCGTAAAATTAACTGCAGAAAGCTCGGCAATCTGTTTTACGGAAAGCTCTTCATGAGGTCCGTAAAAGCCTACGCCGGCATTCAGAATCAGAATATCCGGGGAAATGTTTTGGCGGTGCAGAGTCTGAGCCAGAGCTTCTATCTCCGGGACATTACGCAAATCGCAGACATAAAGCTCAATCGCCTGAAGCTCTTTTGGCGGTAAGCAGGAGGAAAGCTCGGCCAGTAAGGCAGTCTTCCGGTCCGGAGTTTTAACAATACCATGGATATGGCATCCCGACGCTGCCAAGGTGAGTAAAAGGCTTTTTCCGATTCCGGAGGACGCTCCGGTAAGTAATACCGTTTTATTCTGTAGCATTAAGAATCTCCTTTCTCGGACTCGGAGGGAGCCCAGATAAATAATTTGTTGTCCGGTATTCCGTGGCGGTGCAGGGCAGTCCGGACCGTATTGAGAAGAGTATCGCACCGTTCGGAACGGTAATGACAGACGCCGTCCGTTAACTCATAAGGATAATGGGAAACAGCACAGTGTGGCTTTGCCCTGCGCAGCTGTTTCAGATACTCTTTGGATAACCGGAATACACCGAGACTGATATCTGTAATCTCGTCCGGAGATAATACGGAAAAGGTGGTGTCGACAAGTGCTGTATATAAGCGTTCTGCATTCGGGACATCCAAAATCGGATCAAAACACAACCGGAGTGAAAAGCCGCGCCCTGCGGCTTCTTTTGCGGCAGCGAGTCTTGCGTTAAGGGACGGAGTGTAGTGCTCATAGCTCGTAATGAGCTCTTGTGGTGACAAGGTAAAGGCCATTACAATATTTTTAGCGGCCGGTATTTTTTTTATGAAGGGAAGAGCGGCGCTTTTTGTCCGCAGCTCCAGACGCAGCCCCGGATGTGAAAACGCATACCGGCAGAACGCTTCCGCATGCGGGAAAATACCGTTTAAAGCTGTCAGGTCGGAGTCATAAGAACAACAAAGATAGACCGGATGTTTCTCTAACAGAGTGTCCAGTTCGGCAAAATAATCTTCCAGATTAACAAATGCTACAATGTTTCCGCCGGGATACATTCCTTGTAAATAACAATAATCGCAGTCATAAATGCAGTTCATGATACAGGAGGTATACATAAAGTGCTCTTCACCGAAGCTCTGGCAGACCGGTGCACCGGGATAAAAGCAGGTACCGCGGTTTGCCGCCAGAATAAGTGCCGGTTCGGTTTCTTCCGTATGTAAGTCCTGTCGGCTGCGGTTAAAAATGTCTTTATAGTGTTCGACCGGAATTACGAAAGAATTTGGTTATTGTTACAGAATTCGGGGTTTAAGCGGTTGGGTATCGACTCCCCGTTCTACATAGATATGCCGTATCGGTCGGAGCGGTTTCTTTACAGGCTGACATAGTTCGGCTGCATCGGCAGCAGGTTCAGAATGCAGTAAAGAATCCTCCAGGGATTGCAAAAACGCCAGAGCTTCCCTCTTTTTATGGGGAGAACTGCCAGACTCCGGTAATGCCTGAAACAGGTCCTTTGGTACAGAACCTGTATAGGAAGCGTAGGTAAGCAGGCCGGTCAGCTTGTGCTTCATAGTGGCAGAAAGCGGGTAGCAGAAAGCAAGCTGTTCTACCTGTGAAGAGATTTTATGCATCTCGTCGGTCTGCCTTGTCGTACGGCAGATGAGTTGCTGCTCGGTTTCTTTCAGAAAGTCAAACAGTCTTCCGAAATGGGAATGCAATAAGGAAGTGACAGTTGACGGTGTGGGAAAGGAACCGTCGCAGTAATCGGAAACAATTTTATAAAAAAAGCAGTGGGAAGGCATTATTCTGCGAAAAAGAGCGGCGGCAATCCCGTAAGCTTCCATATCAAAGACCGCCGGAAGATTCCCCTCCTGCTCCACCGGAAGGGAAGTGGTCATTACCGGAGTATCCGAAGTGAATAATCGTGTCTCCGGAAAGGGATGTGTATAAAGCTCCGGATACAGTGTCCGGCCTGTTGTAAGTTCAGAAACGGAAGCACAAAGAAATCCGTCACCGACGGAGAGCTCTTTTGAGCCGCCGCATATGCCGAGGTTGCAGAATATATCCTGTTCGGAGAAAGAGCAGCCTGTCAGATATTCCGTGACTGCCATGGCAGCGTTCAGCTTTCCGGAACCGGTAACAAGAAGACGCAGAGGAAGCTGTTCAGACTCGTAGAGAGAGAAGGTTCCATGTGCGGACTTTTTCATCGGATATACGGAAAGAATGGCATCAGCTTCCGGTTTGATTGCTGTAATCAGAATAATCATAAAAAAACCTTTCCGAAAAGATAGGGATGTTCGTATACGATGTTCTTTTCTATATGAGCCTATTATAGCCGAGATAGGTATTGTTTACAAGATAAAGCAACGAAATGTATGGATTTTCTACTTTTTTTGAAAACCTACTTGAAAATTTTTGTAAAGTATGAGAAACTATGTAAGGATTTTTATGAGTGTATAAAATGTTCATGGAAAAGGAGATAGAAGTACAATGAGTAAAAAGACAACGGTTCTGATGATTTTAGACGGTTACGGTATTGAGAACAAGGCCGAAGGAAATGCAATTGCCCAGGCGAAGAAGCCGGTTATGGATAAGCTTATGTCAATGTATCCGGTAGTAAAGGGAGAAGCAAGCGGACTTGCGGTAGGCCTTCCGGACGGACAGATGGGAAATTCCGAGGTCGGACATACCAATATCGGTGCCGGCCGTATCGTATATCAGATGCTTGTAAAGATATCAAAGTCGATTAAAGACGGTGATTTCTTTGAAAATAAAGCCCTTGTAGCAGCAATGGATAATTGCAAAAAGAACGGTTCCGCGCTTCACCTGATGGGACTTCTGTCTCCGGGCGGTGTTCACAGCCATATGGAGCATCTGTACGGTCTTGTAGAGATGGCAAAGCGTAATGGCCTGGACAAGGTCTATGTTCATTGCTTCCTTGACGGACGTGATGTTCCGCCGTCTTCCGCTGCAGAGTATATGGAAGAGGCTGCTGCAAAATTAAAGGAAATCGGTGTTGGTAAGATTGCTACGATTGCCGGTCGCTTTTATGCAATGGACCGTGATAATGCATGGGACAGAGTCGAGAAGGCATATAATGCGCTGGTATTCGGTGAGGGTGTCGAGGAAACATGTCCGGTACAGGCTGTAAAGAATTCTTATGCAAACGGTGTTACCGATGAGTTTATGCTTCCGACCGTAATCGAAAAGGACGGTATGATTAAGGAAAATGACAGTGTAGTATTCTTCAATTTCCGTCCGGACCGTGCAAGACAGATTACGAGAGCTTTTGTGGATCCGGATTTTGCAGGCTTTACCAGAAGAAACGGCTTTTTCAATACTACGTTCGTATGTATGGCTCAGTATGATGCGGAGATGCCGAATGTATTAGTTGCATTCCCGCCGGAAGAGCTTACCATGACATTCGGTGAGTATCTTGCTAAGAACGGCAAGACGCAGCTTCGTCTGGCTGAGACCCAGAAGTATGCGCATGTTACCTTCTTCTTTAACGGCGGTGAGGAAAAGCAGTTTGAGGGCGAGGACCGTATCCTTGTAAACTCTCCAAAGGTAGCAACCTTTGATATGCAGCCGGAAATGAGTGCTTACGAGGTTGCCGATAAGTTAGTTGAAGCAATCAATTCCGAAAAGTATGATGTAATTGTTGTAAACTTCGCAAATCCGGATATGGTAGGTCATACCGGTATTATGGAAGCAGCCGTGAAGGCAATCGAAGCTGTGGATGAGTGTGTCGGTAAGGCGTATGATGCCCTGATGGCAAAGAACGGTCAGATGTTTATTTGTGCGGATCACGGCAATGCAGAGAAGCTGATTGATGCTGACGGTACTCCGTTTACGGCGCATACCACGAACCCTGTTCCGTTTGTGCTTGTTAATTACGATAAGGCATATACACTTCGTGAGGGTGGGTGCCTGGCAGACATCGTTCCGACACTGATTGAGATGATGGGGATGGAACAGCCGAAGGAAATGACCGGAAAATCTCTTTTAATCAAGAAATAAGCGGTTCCGTACGGAAAGTACGAGAAATTGTAACAATTTGAAAAATAAGTCTTTACAAAGGCAGCAAAATATTTTATAATGAGATTTGCGTTATTCTTTGAAAAAAGGAAATACTCGGTATTGGAGGTGTGATAAGTGGATACATTAAGAATTATCGTGACAGCATTATATGTAGTGATTTGTATTGCGTTAACAATCGTTGTTATCATGCAGGAAGGTAAGTCCGCAGGACTTGGTGCAATCAGCGGTATGGCAGAAACTTATTGGGGAAAGAACAAAGGACGTTCTGTTGAAGGTAAGTTAGAGTTTGCAACTAAGATTCTTGCCGCATTATTCATTGTAATATCTCTTGTATTGAATATGAATTGGTAATACGAATGGTGAGGAACCCGAAGGACGCTACAAAGAAGCTGTTCTTCGGGTTCTTTTTCGTACAGGCAAAGTGAGAATTGAAGTCTTCATACAATTCATAAAAGTCGGATTAGAAAGAAGGTGTAGTATGACGGAGAAGGATATTAAAAAGAGAAAAGAGCAGTTGTTAAAGTTTATGAAGGAGCCGGGGTATGTACCGATGCGGAAGCGGGATATTGCCGCTTTATTTCGCGTACCCGCAGAGGCAAGAGAGGAGCTTGCTTATGTTTTGGAGCTTTTGTTACAGGACGGAAGCATTACAATGGATACAAGAGGACGCTATCATATTGAGGACGTCTTAGTGTTACAGGGAGAATATCGCGGGACATCCAGGGAGTTTGGTTTTCTGTCTCCGGAAGACGGAAGTCCGGATATTTATATAGAAGCAGGTTCTACTCTCGGAGCGTTAAACGGTGATACGGTACAGGCGGTAGTTTTTGAGGATACCTCGAAAAAAGCCGGGAAAAGCCGTGTGGGAAGAGTGGTTAAGATTATAAAACGCGCCAATGACACTGTGATCGGTACTTTTTTTCGAAAAAAAGAGTACGGCTTTGTGGTAGCGGAAGACAAGCGTTTCGGAAGTGATATCTTTATTGACGGAAAGTACACCAAGGGAGCGGTGAGCGGTCACAAGGTAGCGGTTCAGATTACGGACTTTGGAGACGGCAGACAGAATCCCATGGGAAAGATTACAGAGATTCTTGGGCATATCAATGATCCGGAAAGTGATGTGGTTACGATTCTGAGAGCTTTTGGTATTCCGGAGACATTTCCGGTGGAGGTTCTGGAAGAGACAGAGCTGGTACCGGATAAGCTTATCGCGAAAGAGTACACAGGCCGTCTGGATTTGCGGGACGAAGTAATGATTACGATTGACGGCGAGGATGCAAAAGATCTGGATGATGCGGTTTCTCTGAAGAAAACAGAAAGCGGATACCTGCTGGGTGTGCATATTGCCGATGTTACGGAGTATGTCAGGGAAGGAAGTGCGTTAGATAACGAAGCAAAAAAACGAGGGACAAGCGTTTACCTGGTGAATCGTGTGGTTCCGATGCTGCCGCATCGTCTTTCGAACGGGATTTGTTCCTTAAATGCAGGCGAAGACCGGCTGGCACTAAGCTGTCTGATGGAACTCAGTGAGGACGGAACAATAACGGGGCACCGGATTGCGGAAAGCATGATTTGTGTAAACCGCAGAACCTCCTATACGGAGGTGGCAGCAGTACTTGCCGGCGGTGAGGAGAAACATTTGGAGCTCGAGGCAGAGTACGGGGATATTTATTCGATGCTTTTACTGATGGAAAAGGTATCGGGGTTGCTGCGGGAAAAGCGAAGAGCACGGGGGGCGATTGATTTTGATTTTCCGGAGAGTAAAATCATTCTTGATGAGTCCGGAAAACCGATAGAGATTAAGCCATATGAGCGGAATACCGCAACAAGAATGATTGAAGATTTTATGCTTGCCGCAAATGAGACGGTAGCGGAAGATTTCTTCTGGCAGGAGATTCCGTTTGTATACCGCATACATGAAAGCCCGGATGAAGATAAAGTAAAGCAGCTTGGGATTTTGATTCAAAATTTCGGCTATCATTTGCGCGGTTCAAAAAGCACACCACATCCGAAGGTATTGCAGGGGCTTTTGGAAAAGTCGGACGGAAGTCCGGAGGAAGCATTGATTGCACGACTTACACTCCGGTCGATGAAACAGGCAAAATACAGTACAGACTGTGAGGGACATTTCGGCCTTGCAACAAAGTATTACTGTCATTTTACCTCGCCGATTCGTAGATATCCGGATTTGCAGATACACCGCATTATAAAAGAAAACCTTCGCGGAGGACTCGGAGAGCAAAGAAGGGCATATTATTGCAACATTTTGCCGGAGGTGGCACAGCATTCCTCCAAGACGGAGCGGACTGCAGAGGAAGCGGAACGTGAACTGGAAAAGATGAAAAAGTGCGAATATGCCGAGGAACGGATAGGTACGGTTGCAGAAGGCATTATTTCCGGAGTCACGAATTACGGAATGTATGTTGAACTCCCGGATACAGTGGAGGGAATGATTCGGCTTTCTGATTTGACAGAGGATTACTATTCTTTTGATGCAGAGAATTATTGTCTGGTGGGAGAGAGAACACACAAGGTCTTTCGACTGGGACAGAAAGTGACGGTCAGAATCAGTCGTGTAGACAAATTGTTAAAGACTATTGATTTTTTGCTTGTTTCGCGGTAAACTAAATGTAGAGATAACAGAGGGGATTGGTATGGAAGGAAAGAAACAGGCTGTTAAGCAGATAGCAAATAATAAAAAGGCTTATTTCGATTATTTTATAGAGGATAAGTATGAGGCCGGAATAGAGCTGTTTGGTACGGAGGTAAAGTCGCTTCGTATGGGAAAGTGCAGTATCAAGGAGTCCTTTATCCGGATTGAGCGTGGAGAGGTGTATGTATACGGCATGCATATCAGTCCGTATGAAAAGGGGAATATATTTAATAAAGATCCTCTGCGGGTACGTAAATTGTTATTGCATAAAAGTGAAATCAGGAAGCTTTCCGGAGAGCTTGCACAAAAGGGGTATACGCTCGTTCCGTTGGCTGTGTATTTAAAGGGGAGCCTTGTGAAAGTGGAAATCGGACTTGCAAAGGGTAAAAAGCTGTACGATAAGCGTGAGACGTTAGCCAAGAAAGATCAGAGGCGGGAAGTAGAAAAGGAATTCAAGGTCAGAAACCTGTATTAATTGCAGCAAACATAGGAGGTTGTTCGGTGAAAAGAGTAAAGACAGCGTTACTGGTACCGGGAATGGTAGTTGCAAAGGATGTTCATAATGCAAATAATTTATTAGTAGTGGGTAAAAATACAGTATTGTCGGATGATAGTATTACTAAGCTGACCTTCCACAGTATTTATTCCGTTTATATTAAAGATGAGGTTGTAGAGGTGGCGAAGAAGCCTTCCTACGAGCGGACTTATACACCGTCTAAAATCCGGGAATCCGAAGAGTTTAAGCGGTTTAAGGAACATTATGAGCGAGAAGTTGAACAGCTCGAGGCGACATTCAACGATATTATTTCCATGCAGGCAAAGAAAATCGGTATTTCCGAGCTTTGTCAGAAGGCAACCTGTATGCTGGATGATACAAGAAGCGGTATTCAGGTTTTTGATATCCTGCATAATATGCGAGATTATGATGACAGTACGTTTAATCATTCCATGAATGTTGCTTTGATTTGTAATGTATTTGCGGACTGGATGCATATGTCTGCCATGGAAAAGGAAATTGCGACGGTTTGCGGATTGCTTCATGATATCGGAAAGCTTCGGATTCCGGAGCGGATTGTGAAAAAGGCGGGGCGCCTTACGGATGAGGAATATGATTTAATCAAGACGCATCCGATGGAGGGATATAACATTTTATTTGAGTCGCGTTTTATTTCCAGCGTACAGAATGCAGCACTGATGCATCATGAGCGCTCTGACGGTTCCGGGTATCCGCTCGGACTGAAGGGAAATCAGATTGATAAGTTTGCTAAGATGGTGGCAATTGCAGATGTTTATGATGCAATGACCGCAGCGAGAGTATACCGCGGAGCTTTGTGTCCGTTTAAGGTAATCGAGATGTTTGAACAGGAAGGCCTAAGTATGTTTGATCCGGAATATATTCTTGTCTTTCTTGAGAACATTGTTCAGACTTATATCAGAAACTGGGTTCGCTTAAACAACGGACGTGAGGGCGAGATTGTTATGCTGAATAAACAGAAGTTATCCAGACCGGTTATTTTGTGCGGTTCGGAGTTTATTAATCTGGCAGAGCATCCGGAGATTTCCATCGAAGAGATTCTGATATAGGAAACGGTAGCAGATTACGCGGTTCTCTGAAATATGAGAAAAAGTACTTTACATTTTATGTGGAGTATGATATAATTTAGAAGCTTTCGGGCAAGCCGCCGCTCAGAGGTCGGATACTCCAACCACTTTCTTAGTGGCAGGCGATTATATTCTTATTAGGAGGTTGCTATTATGATTAGCAAGGAAAAGAAGGCTGAAATTATTGCAGCATACGGAAGAAATGCAAATGATACCGGTTCTCCGGAGGTTCAGATTGCAATTCTTACCGCAAGAATCAATGAGCTCACGGAGCATTTGAAGGTTAACCAGAAGGATCACCATTCCCGTCGTGGTCTTTTAAAGATGGTTGGTCAGAGACGTGGTATGTTAGAGTACTTAAAGAAGAATGATCTCGAGGGATATCGTTCTTTGATTGAGCGTTTGGGCTTGAGAAAGTAGTATTCAGAGGAGCAAAGAGGGGCGTTTCCTTACGGAAGCGCCCTTTCGTGTATGAAAACAAAAAGATTGTTTGTGAATAATAAGTCGGGAAAGGTGTGGGGATATGTATACATATTCTTTTGAGCAATGGCTGTGTTTTTTTATCATTTATTGTTTTATCGGCTGGTGTGTAGAAAGTACCTATGTTTCTATGCATAAGAGAAAATTTGTCAATAGAGGATTTATGCGTGGTCCGTATTTGCCATTATACGGGTCGGGTGCGATTGCTCTTTTGTTTGCCTGCCTTCCGGTAAAGAAAAGTATAGTTCTTACGTTTCTGGTGGGAGGTGTAGTGGCTACCTGTCTGGAGTATGTAACCGGAGTCGTAATGGAAAAATTGTTTAAAGTACGATACTGGGATTATTCCGACCAGAAAATACAATTTCAAGGGCATATCTGCCTGAGTTCATCCATTGCATGGGGATTTCTTGCCGTAGTATTGTTACGCTTTATTCACAGACCTGTCGAGTATGCAGTGGGTGCAATTCCAAGAGTGATTCTGCTTCCGTGTCTGTATCTGATCTCAATAATTATGATTATTGATTTTACGTTGTCCATGAAGGCGGCTCTGGATATCAGAGATATTATTGTCAAACTGGAAAAAGCACGGAAGGATATGGAACTTCTTCAGAAACGTCTGGATGTTGCGATTGCGTTTACTGAGAATGCAATTACCGAGGAGGTTGTAGACCTGAGGGAGCGGTTTGCAGAGCTTCGGAGCAGAAGAGAGCAGCTTGGCAGAATTACTGGCGGTCACAAGAAGCATTTGTTGTTAAACAGCCCGTCAATCCGTTCCGATTCCTTTAAGGAGTCATTGGAAATCCTGAAAAAAGAAGCGAAAGCGCGGTACAGAGAGCAGACCAAAGTTACGTTTCTGAGAAGCAGGACATTATCAGGCTTTGAAGAGATATTAAAAGAGTATCTTCCGGATAGCGAAGAGAAAGCATGGAAGGAAAAGGCAACAATCTATCCAAGGACCTTTTTGGTGATATTACATAAAAAGGAGGTAGTGGGAGCAGCTTACGGTTGGGCGCGTGAGAATGAAGACAGAAATCGCAAAACCTTCGTATTAAACGGAATTGCGGTAAAGGATGCCTATCGTCGGAGCGGTTTTGGAACCAGATTGTTGCAAGCGTTTGAAAAGGCAGCAAAGGAGTACGGTGCAGCTGTGATATCGGTAGGATCTGCCGACGGTTATGTAGAGAAGTTTTATTTAAACAACGGATATCAGCCGACAGAGTATAAAATCTATACAAAGGAGGGAATTCGTTCCGTCAAAAACTTTGAAGACTTAGGAGATTATTACAGTTACGAACGTCCGGCAGAGGATGGCTTTGTGGTATTTGAAAAAGACTGTTCTTTATAAAAGAAAACGCCTGCGTTTTGAAACGAATTTAAAACGCAGGCATTTTCGATTGGGACTGACAGATTAGTCTTTTTTAAATTTCTGCTCACAGTACTCACAACGGTAGATGCCGTGTGTACGGTCTGTCAGCTTAAAACGATGCGGAAGCTCCTGCTCAATCGAGGTAATACAGCGTGGATTTTTACAATGAATAATATTGGTAACACGCTCCGGCAGGTTCAGCTTTCTTTTTTCGGCAATAACCCCGTCTTTAATGATGTTGATGGTAATGTTTGGGTCAATGACACCTAATACATCGAAGTCAAAATCAATCTTTCCTTCAATTTTAATAATGTCTTTCTTTCCCATGACATTACTTTTTGCGTTTTTTATAATTGCCACACAGGCATCTGTTTTGTCCAGCTCCAGATAATGATAAATGTCCATGGCACAACCGGCTACGATGTGATCCATAACGACACCTTCCTGAATTCCTCCGATATTTAACATGAGTTTTCTCCTTTCCTATTTTTCAACCTTGATTCCGAGCAGAGTTAATATCAGTGCCATTCGAACATAAACGCCGAAGTTTGCCTGCTTAAAGTAAACGGCACGCGGGTCATCGTCCACATCGGTGGAAATCTCGTTTACGCGCGGGAGAGGATGAAGCACAAGCATATCATCCTTTGCCAGCTGCATCTTCTGCTTGTCAAGAATAAAGGTATCCTTTAAGCGGATATAGTCCTCCTCATTAAAGAAGCGTTCCTTTTGTACGCGGGTCATGTAAAGGATATCAAGCTTCGGAAGAGCAGCCTCTAAATTCGTGGTTTCTTCATATGGGATATGCAGGGCATCTAAGGTTTCTTCCTTCAGATAAGCAGGAATCTGCAGCTCCTTCGGAGAAATCAGTATAAAGCGGGTGTTCGGATAACGAACCATAGCATTTATCAGAGAGTGTACGGTCCGGCCGAACTTTAAGTCACCGCAGAAGCCGATGGTAAGGCCATCCAGATGCCCTTTCAGATTTTTGATGGTAAGAAGGTCGGTTAAGGTCTGGGTTGGGTGATTATGACCGCCGTCGCCTGCATTGATAACCGGAATGGAAGAGTGCATGGATGCAACGAGCGGAGCCCCTTCCTTCGGGTGCCGCATGGCGCAGATGTCTGCGTAGAAGGAAATCACGCGAATCGTATCTGCCACGCTTTCGCCTTTGGCTGCGGAGGAAGAATCGGCAGAAGAAAAACCAAGAACACTACCGCCGAGATTTAACATTGCAGCTTCAAAACTGAGACGGGTACGTGTGCTTGGTTCATAAAATAAAGTCGCTAATTTTTTGCCCTGACAACAATGGGAATACTTCTCAGGAGAGGAATAAATATCCTCGGCAAGTGCGAGCAAATCGGAAAGCTCGTCCGGTGATAAATCTAACGGGCTGATTAAGTGTTTCATAGATACCTCCCTATGTTTGTGTAAATGTGAAGTAATTTTTTAACTATTATACAGTATTTCGGATATGTTGACAAGACCTAAAAGAGAACAGTTCAGATTTTTATACCGGGTTGGATAGTACTTATAAGGGAAAAAGAGCTGCCCTTTGAATCCGGACAGCTCTTTTTGAGAGGGGGGTTAGTTATTGGTAAATTTGAAATAGTGCAATGTGTTATTGTAGGAAATATCCTGTACCATTTTGCCTAAGAACTCCATATCTGCCGGATACTCGCCGTTTTCCACCCAGGTGCCGATGAGGTTACACAGGATGCGGCGGAAGTATTCATGTCTGGTATAGGAAAGAAAGCTTCTGGAATCGGTTAACATTCCGATAAAGTTTGCCAGAAGTCCGAGGTTGGCAAGAGAGGTCATTTGCTCTACCATACCGGCTTTGTTGTCATTGAACCACCATGCAGAGCCGTGCTGAAGCTTTCCGACAGCGGAGGAATCCTGAAAACAGCCGATAATCGTATCAATGGCAGCATTATCAATTGGGTTGATGGAGTATAAAACAGTACGCGGAAGCTCCTCGGTCTGTGCCAGTGCATCCAAGAAGGCAGCAAGCTCGGCGGAGCAGTTTACAGAGTTGATGCAGTCAAAGCCGGTATCCGGTCCTATGGCTTTAAAAATCCTTGTATTGTTATCACGGCGAACACCGTAGTGGAGCTGCATGGCCCAATCGAGACGGTGATATTCTCTTCCCATAAATACGAGGAAAGCATATTTGAACTTGTTCTGCTCAGCAAGGGATGGTATCTCACCGGAAAGGCGCTTGTCAAAGATAGCAGCAACCTCTTCCTCGGAAGCGGGAGCGTACATCACATACTCCAAGCCATGGTCGGAAATCTTACAGCCCATGGAGGCGAAAAAGGCAAGACGTACACGGAGAGCTTCCTTCAAATCCGTAAAGGATTCGATTTTTACACCGCTGACGGCAGAAAGCTTTGTCAGATAGTCAAGGTAATCCGGCTTTTCGAGGTTCATTGCTTTGTCAGGACGCCATGCAGGAAGTACCTGAACATCAAAGGCAGGGTCCTCGGCAATCATTTTGTGCCAGGCAAGAGAATCTACCGGGTCATCGGTTGTGCAGATGGCAGTCACGTTTGACTTTTTGATTAAATTCCGTGCACTGAAATCTGCCTCGGCAAGCTTTTTGTTACAAATGTTCCAGACCTCCTCGGCAGTTTCCGGAGAAAGGGTGCCTTCATATCCGAAATACCGCTGTAGCTCCAAATGGCTCCAGTGATAGAGCGGGTTACCGATTGCTTTCTGTAAAGTTTCTGCCCAGGCAAGGAACTTTTCGTAATCACTGGCATTTCCTGTAATATATTTTTCTTCTATGCCGTTACTGCGCATCTGGCGCCACTTATAGTGGTCGCCCCCCAGCCAGACCTGCGTAATAGTTTCAAATTTACGGTCCTCGGCAATTTCCTGCGGGCTGATGTGGCAGTGGTAGTCGATAATCGGCATCTTTGCGGCGTAGTCGTGATACAATGTCTTTGCGGTATCATTGGATAACAAAAAATCTTTTCCCATAAACGGTGTCATAGCAGAATCCTTCTTTCTTTAAAAATGTGGAAATCGCTGAATGAATCAGTGCTTTTCCGGTAACGACAGTGCCAGGGAGTGCGGAATCAATATGCGGTGCCCCTGGCAATAAAATCGTTGGAAATCATGGTCTTGTTCGGAACGTCCGCTCCCTGCAATACACGCATCAGAGTATTAACGGTAGTGATGCTTAAGGTCTCTACATGATTATCCAGAGTGGAGAGCTCCGGTTCGGTACAGATACCGAGGAGGGAGTTGTTGTATCCGACAATCTCCAAATCTTCGGGAACGCGGATGCCGGTCTGCCCGGCAAACTTCACGGCAGCTACGGCAAGTCCGTCTTCGGAAGCAAGAATAGCATCATACGAGGTGCCTTCGCTATACAGAGACGTTAAGATACCTTTTGTTAAGAGAATGTCATTCGGACAGAGACGTATGGCATCTTCGGAAATCGTAAGTCCCGCAGCGGCGATACCGTCCCGAAAGCCTTTGAGTTTCGTGCGGCTGCTGCTACTGTCGGAGCGGTAGAGAAACGCAAAGCGCTTTCTGCCATGGGAGGCAAGACGCTCTACAGTGTCATAAACCGCCTGATAATCATCGCAAAGGGTACAGTAGATATTCGGATGATTCAGGTAACCGTTAATCATCATAACGGGAACCTTGGCTGCTGCAGAAAGAATGTAGTCGTTGTCAGACTTGTTGGACTCCAGATAGTGGGAACCAACAAGAATAACCGCGTCTACACGCTTGGAGAGCAGGAGCCGAAGGTAGTTCTTTTTATTTTCCAGCTCGTAGCCGGTGCAACACAGAAAAGACTCATACCCATTTTTGCGAAGAGCCTGTTCAATATAATATACTGCATTTGCCAAAAACGCATCCGAGGAATCGGAGCAGAGGATACCTATGGTGTGCATGGTATTCAGCCCCAGTCCTCTGGCAAATACATTCGGAGTATAGCCAAGCTCCTCCATAACAGCCAGAACCCGGTCCTTGGTTTTGTCACTGACATTCTGGTTGCCGTTGAGTACACGGGATACGGTAGCAATGGAAACGCCGGCTTTTTTCGAAACGTCGTAAATGTTCATGATGTGTAAGCCCTTACAAAGAAATATAAATTAATAGCGAATACAGTTCCATTATACACTAGGAATGTAACTATCGCAAGTATATTTTTTAGAAAAAACAGAGAGAAATCAATGAAAAACAGATTGACAGTTTTTACGAAAGCGTGTACAATCGAAGTGTAAACGCTTACATATAAAACGGAAGATACATAGACTTCCGAAGGGCAGTTTGACTGAATTCCGGTATTTTAGGGAATAATGTACATAGGAAAATAAAAACAAGGATATAAAGGAGAGTAAAGCAATGGCAAAGGTTGTAACAATGGGAGAAATCATGTTAAGACTTTCTACCCCGGGAAACGAGAAGTTTATTCAGGCAGATGAGTTTGATGTATGCTACGGCGGCGGTGAGGCAAACGTAGCGGTTTCTTTGGCAAATTACGGACACGATGCAAAGTATGTGACCAAGGTCCCGAAGAATCCGATTGGTGAGTGTGCGGTAGCAGCTCTTCGAAAGATGAATGTGGGTACCGAGTATATTGCATACGGCGGAGAACGCCTCGGTATTTATTTCTTAGAGACCGGTGCTGCAATGCGTGCTTCCAATGTAGTATATGACAGAGCACATTCCTCGATTTCAACTGCAACGGCAGCAGATTTTGATTTTGATAAGATTTTTGACGGTGTGGACTGGTTCCACTTCACCGGTATTACTCCGGCAGTATCCGATACCGCGGCAGAGCTTACGGAGATTGCCTGTAAGGCAGCAAAGAAGGCGGGTGTAAAGGTTTCCTGTGATTTGAATTTCCGAAAAAAGCTTTGGTCCTCCGAGAAGGCACAGAAGGTGATGAGTAACCTTATGCAGTATGTTGATGTTTGTATCGGTAACGAAGAGGATGCCGAGAAGGTGCTGGGCTTCAAGCCGGGCAATACTGATGTAACCAGCGGTGATTTGGAGCTTGCGGGCTACAAGAGCATTTTCGAGCAGATGGTAGAGAAGTTTAATTTCGAGTACGTTATCAGCTCCCTGCGCGTCAGCCATTCCGCATCCGATAACGGCTGGTCTGCCTGCATCTATTCCAGAGATACGAAGGAGTTCTATCACTCCAGAGAGTACAGAATTGCTCCGATTGTAGACCGTGTAGGCGGCGGCGACTCCTTTGCGGGCGGCGTTATCTGCGGCTTTCTTGACGGCAAGAACTTTAAGGAGGCATTGGAATTCGGTGTTGCGGCTTCCGCGTTAAAACACACGATTCCGGGCGACTTCAACCTCGTATCCAGAGCGGACGTAGACAACTTAGTCGGCGGCGACGGAAGCGGAAGAGTGCAGAGATAGTTTATAATATCAGTTTCTGATTTTTATTGTTTGAAGAGATTGAATTTTACCTCAAATATAAAATGGTGCAACTTGATGATGTGCGGATGCATGTTAACAGAGTTGCACTTTTTTATTCTTTCGTACGTGTATCGTCAGATTACAACTCACAGTTGTAGGCAGCCGTACTCGTGAAACAATAAGTCGCTTCCAATTTACAATTAACAAAATGCTTGAAGATTTTGATCTGCTTTACGAGTTAACCGGTAAGGAAACCGGACGTTCCGGAATTGCCTATTTTGTGCCGGAACAGGAACGTGATTACAATATTGAATGGGCAAATGAAATACAAAGCGGCAAATGGATACAGCGTAATTGGGAATGTTCAAGAGCGGACAACGCCTATATGGATGGCATCGGAAAGCAGATTGCTTGATTCGCCTAATATCTATTATGCCGCTTTTGATTTTTGAAATATGTCTTTTAGGGATAACAGCATAGACATCATCACGGATGGCGGAGGTATCGGTAATTGCGAAGGCATAAAGGCAAAAGCCTTAAAAGAAGCATTCAGAGTGCTAAAGCCAGGAGGAAAACTCATTACATCAACAGGTTTTGTAAACAAGGAAACACTTGCTGCTCTCCCTGAAGAAGTACAAAGGGTTTTGACCCAAGAACGTCCCGATGTGTTTGAAGATTTATACGAGGATACAGTGCTTGCAGGTAACGGATACCTTTTTTGCCGTCGATGAATCCGGGAAAATCGTAGGAATCATTGATTTCATGCATGAACTGAAAGGGTTTTTGGTAGATTTCGGACATACAGGGTACAGTGTTCGTCCTTCCGAAAGGAAGAAGGGATATGCAACCCAAATGCTTTCTCTTATTATGCAGGTCGCAAAAGAAGCAGGACTTGCTCATCTTCAATTGTCCGTAGAACGTACCAACGAACCTTCCGTGAAAACTATTATAAGAGACAAATTCTTTTCTGCAAATTTTGAAAAATAAAAAAGGAGGATTGACAAAGCAAAGCATCTGATGCAATCTTGTATTATGCGATTAGTACAATTATACAACGGAGGTTTTTGATATGTTACGCATCGAACATTTTACAAAGCGTTATGGGGAAAAGGTGGCGGTAAATAATCTGAATCTACATATTGCACCAGGAGAGATATATGGCTTTATCGGTCATAACGGTGCCGGAAAGACAACTACCCTGAAGGCGTGCTGCGGTCTTCTTCAGGTGACGGAAGGAACGATTTTAATTAACGCAAGGTCAATCAAGGATGAACCGCTTGCCTGTAAAAGGGAGATGGCGTATATCCCGGATAACCCGGATTTGTACGATTTTTTGACGGGATACGACTACTTGAATTTTGTATCCGACGTGTACGGCGTACCGAAAAAGGAGCGGAACGAGCGGATTGACAGGTACGGTGAGATGCTTGGTATTACCGATGCTCTTGCACTTCCGATTTCCGAATATTCCCACGGTATGAAGCAGAAGGTTGCAATTATTTCCGCACTGGTGCATGCACCGAAGCTGATTCTGATGGATGAGCCGTTTGTCGGTCTGGACCCGTCTGCTTCCCACCAGTTAAAGCAGTTGATGAAAAAGCACTGTGAAGAGGGAGGTTCGATTTTCTTCTCCACACATGTCCTTGAAGTGGCTGAGAAGCTTTGTCACAAGGTTGCTATTATTAAGGGCGGTAATCTGGTGGCATCCGGTACAATGGATGAAGTCAGGGGCAACTCTTCTTTGGAAGAGGTATTTCTGGAATTGGAGGTTTCACAGGCATGAAGCTTTTAATCGGAATTCGTCTGAAGGCTTTGTTTTACAGTATGAAAAAGGCTTTTGGCGGAAAGAAAAAGGGAATGGGAGCACTGGTCGCTGTTGCTATGGCATTTGTGGTATTTGCTCTTGAAATGATGTTACTGGGTGCCTGGACAATGCTTTCTTCATTTTTAGAAACAGACTTTGCATGGTTATATTTTGCACTGGCCGGACTGCTTGCTTTTGCCTTCGGAATCTTTGGGACCGTGTTTACAACACAGAGTCAGATGTATCAGGCAAAGGATAATGAGCTGCTGCTTGCCATGCCGATAAAGCCGGGACACATTGTAGGGAGCCGCGTTGTCGTACTGTATCTTCTTACGTTTGTGTTTGTTGCAGCAGTTATGCTGCCGGCAGGTGCAGTGTATGCCGTGCATTACGGAGTATCAGCAGCTTTTATAGTTGTATTCCTGTTATCAATGATACTGATTGCGCTTTTGACACAGGCAGTTACCTGTCTGCTCGGCTGGATGCTGCACTTTTTACTTGCAGGCTTTCGCCACAAGGCGATTGTTGCAACGTTCTTTATGACAGTCGTTATGATTTTGTACTTCATCGGTATCAATCAGCTGGAAAAGCTGATGCTGCTGCTTGTGGAAAACGGAGGTGCAATCGCGTCGGCGGTTCAAA